>JALRJZ010000059.1 GCA_023261045.1 Akkermansiaceae bacterium | reverse complement strand
AAAGTCAGGGTCAATCCGGGGAATTACGCGGATAAGAAGAAATTTGAAGTGCGTGAGTATACCGAGGAGCAATATCTCGAAGAACTCGACCGAATCAGAGAGGAGTTTTCTCCCTTGGTGACTCTTTGTAAGGACTTAGGCCGTGCGATACGCATTGGAACAAATCATGGTTCTCTCTCAGATCGTATCATGAATCGATATGGGGATACGCCCTTGGGGATGGTTGAGAGTGCATTGGAATTTGCCCGTATCGCCAGAGAACAAGATTTTCATAATTTTGTCTTCTCGATGAAAGCATCCAATCCCAAGGTGATGATCGAAGCTTACCGTCTCTTAGTTGCTCGTTTGGCTGAGGAGGGCGAGGACTGGAATTATCCGCTCCATCTGGGGGTGACCGAGGCCGGAGATGGAGAAGACGGTCGTATAAAGAGTGCGATTGGCATTGGGAGTCTGCTTGCTGATGGAATCGGCGATACAATTCGTGTGAGCTTAACTGAAGATGCCGTCCACGAAGTGCCGGTTGCTAAGGCGCTCGTTGACAGCATCAAAATTGGTGGTCTAGAGCACACAGCCCAACCAAGTTGGGACCCATTTGAATACCAGCGCCGAAAGACCCAAGTTGGTGAAGTTGCTGGTTATCAAGTGGGAGGTAACGAATTAGTAAGAGTTTGCACCTCGCGCAAAAAATGGGATGCCATTGCTCACAAAATCGACCAGATGGGTGATTTTAAGCCGGAGATCATCATCGAAGATTCAGGGGTCATCTCGGTCGATCCAAGAAATGATCATGAGATAGGTGAAATCAATGACATGTCCTCTTCCCAACTGGTCACTGTAGTTGATGGAGTAGACCTTCCTGCCATTGCAGCCTTCCGGCTTCTTGCTGCAAAATTAGAGCAACATCATCGCATTCTTTTAAAAGACACCCTCAATGCTTCTTTGGATGCTGGAGCGGATTTTCTACCCACCCTGCTTGAAGCCAGTAAGGTCATCGGATCGTTAATCTGCGACGGTATTGGGGATGCGATTCTTGTGCAGGGCGAAGAGGCCCCTGGGCAATCATTACGTCTTTCCTACAATATCTTGCAGGCAGCTGGTGCTCGAATCTTCAAGACGGATTATGTGGCGTGCCCGAGCTGTGGTCGCACTTTGTTTAACTTGCAGGAGACTACGCAGAAGATCCGTGAGGCAACGGGGCACCTCAAAGGGGTTCGGATCGCGGTGATGGGCTGCATCGTCAATGGTCCTGGTGAAATGGCGGACGCAGATTTCGGATACGTGGGTGGAGCTCCAGGGAAAATCAACCTCTATGTTGGTAAGCAAGCCGTGAAGTTTAATATCCCCGAAGGTGAGGCAGTTGAAAGGCTTCAAGATTTGATCCGGGAGCATGGCAAGTGGGTTGATGCTCCCGAAAATGTGGTAGAAATCTAGATCATGAAGGCTGTTGATGCTCCAGTCCACCAGTCCGAAACTTCGACGACTTCTCAAACGACCCAGCCATGGTCGGTTGTTATTCAGGATGATCCTGTCAATTTGATGGAATATGTGAGCCGAGTCATCACGCGAGTTTTTGGCTATTCTAGGGAAAAAGCGAATGAGTTGATGATGCTGGTGCATCAACAAGGAAAAGCGATTGTCTGGAGAGGCAATCGTGAGGAAGGCGAAATGTATGTGAGCCAGCTTCATAGCGCTCAACTTCAGGCACGTTTGGAGAAATCGAGATGACACTAGGGCCTACAGTGGGAGGTGGGTTGAAGCTCATCCCTGAAGAGGTGCAGGACTGGTTGGTGTTGCTCGAAATCGCAGCGGATGCTCATCAGGATTTGGCTTCGAGTTTCGCAAAACTGATGGACGAAGATGCCATGTGGGATGAGATCGTCGTTCCGGAATTAGAAACTGAATTTGGGGCTCAAAAAAAACATGTTCTCCAAGTGGTTCGTAAGGCGCGCCGTTCAAACCAAGAGGAGATCATTATCGATGTCCAAGACGCTGACCTGTGGTATGGCGCCTTAAATCAGGCTCGGTTGTCTTTAGAAAACCAATATCGTTTTGGAGCCATGAATCTCTCGAGTGCCAATGATATTGAGGAGCGCGAGGCTCGCTCTGCTTATTTGCGCAATGATTTCTATCTCACGTTGCAGTCTTTGATATTGAGGTATATCAAGGTGAACTAATCTTCCTTAAAAAGTCGATCAGCTGCGTTGATCACTTCTTGAATCGAAATTCCCTGTAAACATCGGTGGTCAAGGGGGCATTTTGAAAGAAGGCAACCACTACATGGCTCACGATGATGAACGATTTCGTGGATTTTACCCAACGGGCGTTTCCATTCAGGTTCGTTAGGCCCAAAGATGACAACTGATGGTGTGCCAACAAGGGAGGCGAGGTGTGGAATTGATCCATCATTGCCAATTAACCCTCGGCATTCAGATAAAAACGAAAGTTGTTCAGCTCCTTCGAGACCAACCACAAGGTTTGGGTCTCCCAGTTCTTCTGCAAGAGCGTTAGCGGCCTTGGGATGTTCCGGTGAAGGAATGATGACAATCTCATGACTCGCGGCGATGTGTTTGGCAAGAGTGACAAACGAATCCAAAGGCCACTCAGCAGCGGAGCCAAAATCTGAGCCTGGAACAATCGCAATCCGGTTATTGCGCTGAAGATGCTCCGAGGTGGGTGCGAAGTATTCCGCCTTAAAGGGGTTGATTCCCAACTCATGCACCAGATCCAAGTAGTGATTGACCCGGTGTCTCACAGGTCCCGCTTGTGTCATCACCGAGACTGGATCAGTGAGATGTTTTTTTACCTTTTTTGTGGCGTATCCCAACCGTTGGGCAATTCCTAATTTTGCAAAGGCTGGTGCCACCGCGGACTCATCCCAAAGAATCGCCGAGCTAAACTGAATTCCACTCTCGCTCAGCGCCTTGGCCGCTTTCCTTGATGAGCCTGATTCATAGGTAATGACCTGAAGGGGACTCGCAATTTGAGTCCAGAGGGATTTAAGATTGTCGGGTGAAATGATAAAAAGCTCTTCAGCAGGCCTCGAGCTCTGAAGGGCTCGAAGGGCAGGAATACTAAAACACGCTTCTGAGATGGAACTCGGAGAGGCAACGACAAGATGACCCTCTCGGATTTTGAGGGTGGAGCCTGATGGGGGTAACTCCTCGAGTGCTGTCTCTGCCATAGGTTTAGTTTAGAGTTCGAAAGGGTGAAAGTCACGCTAGAGAGATGAATTTCACTTCATTCATGAGTTCACGTTGATGAAAATTTGGCTGATTTCCCTTCGGGGGATTGGCCGTGAGAAAGATTTGCGACGGGGAATTAAGAATGAATGTTGTGTTGAGCCGACTTGAGCTGCCGAAATGATAACATTGGCTCAGGCAGTCGAGTGGGAAACTTGCCTGCGCACGCCATGAGTCGTTGAGTTCTTGGCTGGTTGTTTCTACATGGGGAACTGGGGCAGGTTGTCCTCCCATAGGCACTAGCACATCTGAGAACCCACAAGTCCACCAAGCTCCATTTGGGGAAAGGTTGAATTCGAGATAATGGCCGGTGAGGGGATCAAGGAGGAAGAATTCCGCGACATCATATTTCCAAAGTTCAGCTTGATAGGTTCCCGCAAGGCTCTCGGGGTGGCTGAATCCGGAGCCCAGCTTCGACTCTACTAGGAAGTGAAATCGCTGGTCAAAGACCGCGAAATAAAAGCGGACTGATCGGGCAAGCTGTTGGTCAAACCAGTCTGATAAAATATCGTGACCATGATGTTCTAAATCCTTAAAATTAGGCTCTTTTGGCGGTGAATAAATGTGAATAACAGGCATTAATTTTAGGGATTGTGAACAAGTGAAAAAATGTTCGTCAGTTGATCGGAATTTACTCGATCCGTGTTTTCATCAGTGTATCACTCGAGGCGTTAAAGCGATGATGAAGCCCATTGAATACATTGGAGCAGCACCCGTAAAACTCAAACGGAGGAGCTCTTTTGGCGGTTGGCTTTTGGTGATTTTCGCCTTACTTATCGGAGGTTTTTTTCTACGGCCTTTAGTTCCGTTTTTACGAGCTCAACAGGACCTCACCTCAGATGCCAATGTGAGCGAAGCGGTGTCGACCTTGCGTTCGGATGGTGGATTTGATAATTTACTCGCCGCGGCGGCACTGGAGCGGACCTTAGAGAAGGTGCTGTATGACGGGGCCTACTTCAAAATCGATTTTCCTGGTGGAGATATTCCAGCGGATCGCGGGAAGGCCGAAGATTTGATCATTCGGACGTATCGAAACGTGGACATCGATCTCCAAGTCGAGGTTCACGAAGACATCAGTCAGAATTATCACGCGTATCCTCAGATTTTCGATTCAAAAGAGGCCGATCCCAATATTGACCACCGTAGAGCACAGAATTTGCAGAGATTCTTTGCAAGAAAAGGTGAGACTCTCACGATCTCCGAGGATGCCATTGATTATTCTGTCGGAGATATCGTCGTATGGCAGCTTCTAAATGGGGACAAACACCTTGGTATTATTGTTCCTGGTCCCGGCATCAAAAAGACAGAAAAGTGGGTGGTGCACAATCTTGGCTCCGGTCCCGAGTGGTCCGATGCTCTCTTTGATTTTCGAGTCATTGGACATTACCGCTATTCGAAGTAGCCCCAAGTGGAGTCCCAAAGCATTTTGGGGCCTGCTTCACCGAGTTTTTCCTAAAAGAAAACTCAAGTTCATCGAGTTCATTTGGCTGGTTGTTTTTGCGCCTACTGTTGATGACTAGAAGCCTGCTTGTTTTCGAGCCCGAGTGACGCTTTCTGGAGCGAGTTGATCTTCATGAGCGCGAATGACTTTTCCAGCATCCGTTTCGAAGATGAAAAAGCTCTGGTCTTGAACACCAATGAGTTTCGCTCTAATCTCTGACCCCTGAGCACTCTTCCAGGAATCGATTTGGGTGTTTTCGACCTTTACGAGCACGACTTCTCGATCGGTCAACGAAAAGCTGCCCTCCTGTTGAGCCTTGCGAATTTGTGTGCGGCCCTCTTTGAAAATAGAGCTATATTTCTGACTCTTCATTGCGGGATGATCATAGATCCCATAGATGTTTTTGAGACCTGGATCGACGAGGACGACAATGGGAATTGCCGCGCCACCGCGACGGTAAGCATCTTTGACGAGGGGAGGAAGGCCCGCGGTTTCACTCGTATCTACCACGATGCTTTTTGAAAAAGAGAGAACTGCTTTGCTAGCCGACACACTGACGGCACCCGGACAGTCCACTCAAGTCGCTGTCATTGTCTTTTTTGCAATCACAAAGCTTATGGGTTGCTTTGCCTTTGCGGCAAGTTTGCTGACCTGCTCAAGTTGACCGAGGTTAAAAGACCCTTTCGGTATCTCAAAGGCGCCCAAGAGGCAGGAAAAGACGAGATTTAAAGAAATAAAGATCTTCATAATTCCCAGAAAATACAAAGGGATTCTGCTAATACAAGTCTGGGACCGGGGATTGTGAAATCAAATGACGATCACCAATCATTTTTTTACAAGGAGCACCGCATCGGCAATGACATGGCCGTTGGTTTCCTTGTTCGAAAGCGTCACCTCGGTCGGTCCTCCCAAATGAAGAGTCGCGATCCGGTGGAATGAACCCTGATTGGGAGTTTGTTTTTGATTGAGGGTTCTTTGATAGATTTGTCGGTTTGTTTTGATTGAGATCGGAACGTTGCTTGCCCGATTTTGGTTGGGGGTATAGGCGATGAGGATCTCATAGGTTCCAGGATCAAGACTCACTGCAAATGTTGCGCGGCAGGAAGCGTCTCTAAGATCGCTGTCGTGTAGGTAACCTTCATGGATTCCTGCTAGAATCGTGGATTTTTTCCAATCACCGGTGAGTTGTGCTTGGGTATCATCGATCACGATTCCCTCAATCATCTTTAGTGCAACAAGCTCTCCACGGGGCTTGTCCCATGTGAGAACTTGGCCATCTGAAAGGAGTCGTTTCTCTAATGTCGCAAAGGGAAGGTCCTGGACCGAGGCATTGAGCTCAAGACAGAGGCACGCGGCGGCTGCAGCCGATTGACCCAGAATCATAAAAACAGGCTCCATGCGAATGGATCCGTAAGCGATATGAGAGGATGAGACCGCCACGGGAACAAGCAAGTTGAGGCAGTTCTCTCTCCTGGGAATAATGGCTCCGTAATCGATAGGATAGGGGCCACCTGGGTTTCTCTGGATATCTCCTTCGTTGCGGGCATGTCCATTTTGATCAACATATCGTTGGGTATGATGAGAGTCCATATTGTAGGAGCCCATCCCAATGGGGCGTTGAGTGGGAGTGAGATATCGGAGGTGGTTTTCATTGACCACGACATCAGAGACCATACGGCGAGCCTCACGAATATAGAGTTGATGGGGCCAATTGCCATTTTCTCTAAATTCATCTTTGGCTAGCCCCCACTCTTGCATTCTTGTTTGAATCTCGTCGGGAACGCGAGGATCGTTGGCGATGAACCATAGAAGACCTTTTTGATACGTTTCGTGTTCTTTGATGATTTCTTTCCGGCGTTGGTAACTTGCTTCCGGGTAATCGTAATTGTAGCCGATGTTATCAAAGGAAAATCCCCCATGATTATTCGTATCGGTTTTTAGATTTGGAATCGGGTCAAACTTACGAAAGAGATCCTTCCATCCAGCTTTTAAATAGCGAAGAGCCAATTCGTATTGGGCTGGATCATAGCCTGTAGGTTTTGGAAAAGGCAAACGATTGGGAGGATGATTCGTCATGCAGGTGCGAAAACAGTAGGCCTGAATGCGATGATCTCCCTGGCCGTCGATCCCCGGTGAATCTCCATGGATGCGGGGGAGAAGGCCAGAAGAGGGGTCGCCTGGGATGAGATAAGGGTCAACGGGGTGAACAAATTGATGTGAGACTGCGTTCTTGGTCTGAATGCCATTGAGCGTTTCATTGTATCGTTCATTGGATTCTCGTCCGACAATGTAGGGCACTCCTGCACAAGCCATCAGGTCTCCTTCGTAAGTGGCGTCAATGAACATGTCACCCGCATAGCGATCTCCTGAAAGCATGGTGATTTCAAGAATACGACTCTGCGCTTTCTGAACGCCCTTGTCACGATCTAGCCATTGGTCGCGGTGGACGGGTATTTTGTATTCTTTGATATAATCTTCGAAGATCTGTTCGGCAACGTGGGGTTCAAAGATCCACATCGTCCGGTTAGCTCCATCGATCGCCGCAGAACCTTGACCGCGGTTCCCGTAATCAGCTTGTTTTTGCCATTTCCAGGATTCTGCCTTGTTGTAATGAAGAAAAACGCGGTGATAGAAATCTCTAGAAAGGCCTCCGATGACCTCTTTCTTTCCGGAGTCAGTCCAACCTAGACCGCCTGAGCTGAGTCCACCAAGATGCTTTTCAGGACAAACAATGATCACGGACTTTCCCATTTTTTTTGCCTGAACGGCAGCGATAACCCCGGCGGAAGTTCCTCCGTAAATCACGAGATCATGTTTTTCTGCGGCTCGAAGCCCCGCGGTATGAAATACGAGCAATAGGGAGGCGATGAGAGGTTTCATTGCATTGGAAGTGGCTGCTGGCAGCAAACTGTTTGTGGTGATGAAGGCAGAGATGCTGCCTGAGATGATTGTTGGTGAGATCAAGTTCGAGAGGCATTTCTGGCCATCTGAGTTTTTATTCGAAAACCTTTATTTTTGCATTGCGGATGAGAACTGGCTGCTCATCACGACCGAGATTCTGGAATCCAAGACGTCCCTTTCTTGGGCGGTCTTTGAGAGCTGGAGCATTTTGTCCGTTGTGCCTTTTTACCTGGCGATCCTCCTTTTGGAGATCTTGTTGGATAATGAGAAGATCATTTAAATACACCGTGACCATTGATCCTCGTAGCACGATTTTATAGGAGTTCCACTTCTCGGGTCGGTAGACTTGTTTTTCGGGAGCTAAAGCTCGATAGAGGCCACCGGTAAGCTCAGAGGGTTGAGCTTGGGGATTGTATCGAAAATCTGCCATTTGCAGTTCTAATCCATCAAAAGCAGGATCTCCAGAAATGGGTGTTCGAAGGGCACACCCACTGTTTCCTCTGGGACCGAGTTTAAAATCAAAATGAAGCTCAAAGTCTGAGTATTCCTTTTCACTAATCAGCCAAGATCCACGAGTGCCGCCTCCGATAAGAACTTGATCCTTAACAGACCACTGCGCATTGGCTGGACCCGGTTTGGAGACATCAGACCAAGCACGCACGATCCAGCCCTTCGGAGAGCCATCTTCCTTGAAAGGGGGGTAAACCCAGACTCACCTGCGAAGCTAGAGAGTATGATTAATAGGTTCAGTGAACCAACGACAAGAAAACTGTTCCAAGGCATCATACCCATACTCCTCTCAGATTTCAAAAGGGTGGTAAAATGGAAAATGAACTCTTGAGAAGTCCCGGACCCGGTGGGAATCGGAGCCCTGCTCTTTCTACTAGGAGAAAGAGAGACAATTCCTGTCGTTTAGGAAGCTCCCGTGACTCTAATTGCCCTCTGGCTTGCTTCCAAATCCTAGGGTGGTTGGGATGTTGATCGAACTCAATGAATCTGGCTTGGATGCTGAATACGCCATATTTGGCTGTCTGAGGCTTTGAGCCAGATCGGGGACCTGATGACGAAGACTCTCAACAATACAACGTGCAAGTTGGTATGCCCCATAGTTACTGTGATGAGTGTCGTCTTTAAGCTCATCTTTTTGTCCAGGAAAAGTGCCCGCCGGATAGTGCACGAGGGCCTTTTTGGAATCATCTGGTCCAAGTGCTCGGTAGAGATTTAGGCTCATCGTGTGGAGATCTAAGAGGGGAACGTTTTGCTCTTTGCTGACGAGGCGAACAGCCTCAGCGAAGTCGGTGAGGGTTTGCTGTGGTTCGTTGTCTTTCCAACGGCGTCGTTCCATTGGGGTGATCAAAATTGGATGGGCCTGCTTAGCTCGGGTCTTTTGAATGTAGTCTTCAAGATCTCTTTTGTATGAGGTAAATGGACCAGCTCCTTCACTTTTATCTTTTTGGTCGTTGTGTCCAAATTGAATAAAGAGGTAATCACCGGCTTGAATTTGAGAGAGGATTTTTTCGAACCGCCGCTCTCCTCGGAAACTGTATAGCGCGCGCCCAGATTCGGCGTGATTTGCAATGGCGATGTTAGGTTTGAAAAATGCAGGAAGCATTTGCCCCCAACCAGCATAGGGAGCCTTGCTCTGATTGGTGACTGTCGAATCACCAGCGATGTAGATTGTCGTTGCGCGAGTTACGGGTTGAATGCTCAGAGATTCAATCTCACTGCTATTGGGAAAGAACTCTAAAGAAAGCAGTCCATCCCAATCTGGTGAAGTGCGGTCGCTCTCGCGGCGCAGTTTGATTTCTCGATCTGATGAAATCTTTGGGGTGCGAACATTCACCGAGAAAGTGCGTGAACGACTTGTTTCAGGAATGGTCGGAGCAACCATCAGCCGTCGAGCCTCCGCCTTAACCCAGGATTTTGCTGCTGATTCGGGAGAGTGAAAAGTAACCCTTACCTCATAATTCCCCTCTGGAAGGCGAGCCCCAAAAGAGTGACCATGAGGGTCTAGCCATCCGTATTGACTCTGCGGAAGTAAGATCTGAGAAGGTTTGAGAAGTTCTTTCTTTTGGGGAAGAGTGAGGGTAATTGTTGTTTTTTTGAGGTAGGTTGCGAGGTCACACTGGGAGAGTTCGCGAATTCCATCAGCAACGACATGAGCGTGAAACGTTGCTCCGGGGTAGCTGGTGTGGGTATGGTCAGTTCCGCAAAAAATGGCGTCGACTTGTTCTTGAGTGAGCGCGTTGTAGCGGTCACTTAAAAGTTGATTGAGTGGGATGAAATGAGACTGAGCCTGTTTAGCGGCTTGCTCGGCCCAAAAGGCGTAGGTCTTCGTGTCTGGCTGGATGATTCCCTCTTGATCACGAATGTTTCTCGGGATGAGTGAGCAAACGATTGGGATTGCTCCCTTTTGTTGGGCCGTTTGACAATAATGGCGAAGATACCATCCGAATGATCGCACGGTTTCTTCCTTGCCGGTCATTTCCACCGTGCCGTATTTTGACTCATCTCCATTTCCTTTAATACTTGCTCGAGGGCGATCTCCCTCAAACATTTTTCCACCATCATTGTGTCCAAATTGAATGAGAACATAGTCGCCTTGCTTAAGTTCACCGAGGATTTCATCCCAGCGACCTTGTGTTAGAAATGATCGACTGCTTCTTCCTCCGATTGCCTTGTTGATCACGGAGATCTTTTCTTTGTCAAATAAATCGATGAGAGGATCTCCCCAGCCTTCTTGCCCGCGGGTGTTATTTCGGACCGTCGAATCACCAATAATCCACAGAGTGGGTTTTGCGAAGAGTGGCAACGAAAGAATGAGAAAGAGAAATAATTTCATGTGCTTTGATGACTGATCATTCGTTAGGGTTTTACGACTCTAATTCTCAGAAAGGATCGGTCGCTCAACTGGCTAAGGGGAGTAAAGCGTTTTTTGTGAATGGTTCCATCCTCAAAAATCAGAGATTCGTTTCCAAGTGCCGGACTCCAATTTTCTAGGTCAGAACTTTGCTCAATGACTAAAGAAACTGTCTCATCGCTGAGAGATTGTTGGTAGGTGAGGTAGAAGGAACTCTCAGAGAACTCGAGAGAAGGATGTTTTGAAGAGTCAGCAACGGTTGGGTCAGAGCCAAAGGCGTATTCGAGAAGATTGCTATAACCATCTTGGTCCGGGTCAGCGTCGCTTGCTGCGATTCCTGTATTTGAACTGATACCAAAATAGCGCTGTCGCCACTCTTCGAGCGGGTTCAATGAGACCAGAGCAATCAAGTCACTTACAGGGAGTGCCACATCACTAAAACGAATGTTATCCATCCGGCCATCAATGTGATCAACAAATGCTCCGTTATACCAACCACGTCCAAAGGTCCAAGTGAAGGCCGAGAGAGGCAAGGCATTTTGGGCGGGTGTCTGAGAGGAAATGTCGAGTGCCCCGATTTTTTGGTAACCGCTTCCATCATCGAGCCATAGTGAGAGTTCTACTCCATCACTCTTGGCAGCTAGCGCATACCAAGTATTCGGCTGGACAGAGTAATCTCCGTCGAGTGTCCAATCTTGCCCGTTGGCAGATTGGTAGCGAATACGGAAGCGGTCATCGATTCCGTTTTTTTGGAGGTAAAAATCTGATTCGGGAATTCCATGACTTGATCCGTCGCGGCCAATGAGTGTTTTCCAACCCGAGAGTTCCCCAAGTAGAACGGTGCATTCGATGGTCCATTCTTCAGGGCCCCAATTGTGGAGAGCACCTTCGGTGACGTAGCCGTCTTGACTATTGCCTACATGGTTCATGGAAAGAGTCCCTCCGTTTGGAGGAGTTTCTGAGCTCCAAGAAGGTCCGTAGACCTCATTGTAGCCACGCATCAGAATATTGTTGAAGGTGTCGTATGATCCTCCGGAGCCGTTGATTGCTCCAAGAGGCGTAAAGGGCTGAGCATCAAGCCCATCTTCAAAATCCCAATACGCTTTGGTTGTGAGGTTTTGTGGCGGATTCGCATCGAGAGGAATCATCTCCTCTGGCGTCAGAGCGGTATTGCTAAAGCGGATGTTGTCCATTCGTCCATCGATGTGATCCACAAATGCTCCGTTGTACCAACCACGTCCAAAGGTCCAGGTGAAGGCTGAGAGGGGAAAGGCATTCTGAGCAGGAGTCTGAGAAGAGATATCAAGTGCTCCGATCTGTTGGTATCCATTGCCATTATCAAGCCACATGGAGAGTGTCGCCCCGTCACTGCGCACCGCGAGAGCATACCATCGATTTGCTTCGATATTATAGTTTCCGTCAATGGCCCATCGCTGAGCATTGCTTGTTTGGTAGCTGATGCGAAACCGATTATCGATCCCATTGTTTTGAAGATAGAAATCAGACTCAGGGAGTCCATGGCTTGATCCGTCTCGCCCAATCATCGTTTTCCAACCGGTCAGCTCCTCGAGCAGGTCGGGCATGACGGGAAAGATCAGCCCCATGCCGGTCGCGTCGATCAGCACCGTCAGCAGCACGAAGATGCGCGCCGCCCGTCCGGCCTTGCGGCGGAAGGCCGCGCGGCGCC
>JALRJZ010000058.1 GCA_023261045.1 Akkermansiaceae bacterium | reverse complement strand
CTCCTGAGCGAGTTGCTTGAATGTGGAGATCTTCTGGGCGAAGTTGAACATCAACCTCTTCTGCCTCTGGCATCACCGCAACAGTGACGGTGGAGGTGTGGATTCTGCCTTGTGTCTCGGTAGCGGGAACTCGCTGGACCCGGTGTACGCCAGATTCATATTTGAGGTAGCGAAAGACTTCTTCGCCCGTGACCTTAAGAATCACTTCTTTAAAGCCGCCAACATCGGATGGGCTGCTTTCTAAATGTTCCCATTTCCATCCGCGGCTTTCAACATAGCGTTGGTAAAGTTTGACAAGTTCTCCAGCGAAAAGTGAGGCCTCATCGCCGCCGGCTCCGGCTCGGATTTCGAGTAGAGCATCGCGATCTACAGTCTCATCTCTTGGAAGTAGGGAATACTGGACTTCTTGGCCAAGCATTTCAAAACGTTCGCGCAGTCCAGGAAGTTCTTCTTCTGCCATGGCGGCTAATTCTTCATCATCACTGCGAGCTAATTCTTCATTGCCCTCAATTTCATTTTTGACCTGATTGTATTCGTCCCAATAGGTGAGGAGTTTCTTGAGGCCTCGGTGTTCTCGCATGTATTGAGCTGACGATTGCTGATCGTTGAAGAAATTCGGGTCACCCATGAGTGTTTCAATCTCAGCGAGTCGATTCTTTCGTTTTTCAATGAGTGTTCCGTAATCCATTGGGTCTAGTGCGACAAAGTTCTAGGTTTCATCTGTTGAGGTCAAGAGTGGGCTCGTGCGCAAAGCAATTTATTTGTCGCCGGAAGAAAAAACCCACGACTCTGTGAGTCGTGGGTTTTGAAATTCTAACTGAAAAATCAGGCTTTTTTAACGGCGTCGGCGTATCAGGCCGAGTCCAGCGAGCGCAGCTAGCAGGGCAGTTGAGGGCTCTGGGATGGCGTTGAGGCCAACCAAGCTCCCAACCGAAACGGCTGATCCAGCACCGCCTCCATAGAGAGATGCGATTTCGCTGTCATCAAGAATACGGTTCCACTGAGCAACATCATCGATGTTTCCGGCCCATTCGCGGTTGTTTGCTCCTGTGGCTGGGTTTGCCCCAATATTGAGGAAGCCGTCAGCTTGATTGTTGATCGCGGTTGTTGCGTTCTCGACAGTCGTAGCGAGGACACCGTCAATGTAGAGACGTGTCCCAACATTGTTTTCGGTAATCGACACGAGGTGATGCCACCCGCTGCTGATATCAATGCCGTTTTCAGCACCTTCTCCGACACCACCGGCATATCCTACTTCGTTCGTCGATGCACGACGGGCAATTCGGTAATTCGAGCCCTCCCCGTGCGAGATTGCAGCTTGCCATCCCGTGTCGAAGGTGGACGCTTGAACCCACATCGAGATGGTGAGGTCTTCGCCACCAAATTGAGTGTCAGGGCTTGCGGTAATCGAGATATACCCATCGTTTTCAGCACCAGCAGCACCGCCGCCGGCTCCGTTTTGAAGGGTTCCTTGTCCGAAGAGTCCCGAGACAAAAGAAATGCCATCGGTTCCATTCGCTCCGGCGATTGTCCCGGTGTCAGCGACCGTGCTTGCTGAGCCAGCAAGTCCGTGCGCTGCATCGGTGCCATCACCATCGAGAGGCCAATAATTGACCAAGCCATCAACAAGAGCCCCTTGGGAGCCCATGATGGTTAGCGCAGAAACTACGCTAATTATGGTTGTTGTTTTCATTGTATACGATGATTATCCATCATCAAAAATCTGCTATTTTTAATAATGGACCTATGATTTTGTCTTATTGAAATCGATAGGGCAAGTTAAAGAGGTATTTTCTTATCAGCTAAGAATCCAAAAGCCCGTTGATTAAGCAAGGGGAAGTGTGATGTTGCTCAATCAGGGAAGAACATCATCCCCAAAAAGGGGTCAAAAAGCCCCTCAGTGTGAGTCTTTGATGAAAAATCGTTTTTCTGTCTTGCAGCAATCGTCAATGCAACTTATCTCTCCGCCGCGCGCAATCAATAGCGTGCTGAGAGCCAGACCCATGGTGTAATTGGTAACACAGCTGATTTTGGTTCAGTCATTCAAGGTTCGAGTCCTTGTGGGTCTGCCATCTCTCAATCATCAAGAGTCACACTTAGAAGGATTGGGATGATTGATGAAAAGTGGGGGCGGTGTTCTTTGGGTTTGTTTAAGTGGTTTTAGAATCTCACTTTAGAAAGTCGACGAGGTCTTTTCTCATTTTAACAAGATCTGGCTCATTGAGGTAAAACATGTGACCCGCCTCAAACCATGCGAACTGAATACTTTGACGTCTCGCATCTGGGATTTCAGAAAGATGGTTGATGCTGAACTCAATATTGCTGGGCGGGGTTGCGAGGTCAGTGTAGCCAGCCATGATGAGGACTTTTAGTTTTGGGTTTTCCCTCAGGGCCCGTTCAAGGTTGTCGCTCATATTTAGAATGCCATTCGAGGTTCCCCAATTCCAAGGGTGGACGTCACTGGTTAGGATTTTGTAAGGGTGATGCCCTTCCCAGTTGAGCTCTCGGCTGAGGTAGTCGTTCATGGCTGTTGCAAACGCACCAAGGACCACAGCGTAGGAGGGATCATAGCTTGCGTTTGGATAAGTGTTTCGAGAGGCTGGCCAGGCCACACGAGAGTCAAACCGCCCGACAACTTTCTTTTGGTCAGCTAAGATTTCTTTTCGGTAGCGGGAAGGGGAAAGGCGAAGATTTGTTTCGAGAAACAAGGTGGCTGGTAAGCCAGTGAGTTCTGCAAGACGGCTTGCGACTGATGCTTTTTCTTCATCTGAGAGTGTCGCTCCTTTGAGAAGAGCGGTATGGTAGGCCCCAAAAGCAAAAGTTTTCGCGTCTTGGACCAATTGATTTCGGTCGCCTTTGATTTTTTGGTGGTGATGAGAAGTTGCCGTCATCGAGGGGAGAAAAATGGCGTAGCTTAAGTCATCGGCTTGGCTAGAGCGAATGGTGCGAAAGTCTAATAGGGAGGAGAGAAGAACAACACCATTCAGAGACATGCCGTATTCTTCTTGTAAGAATTCGGCGAGTCCTGCTGCGCGGATCCCTCCATAGCTCTCGCCGAGTAAATATTTGGGGGATGCCCAGCGCTTATTTTGCGTGGTCCAACGGCGAATAAAATCTCCCACTGAGGCGATATCGCCTTGGACTCCATGAAACTCTTGAGCCTTCGTTTCTCCTTGGGCGCGTGAGAAGCCCGTTGAAACCGGATCAATAAAAACGAGATCAGCAACATCAAGAATGGAGTGAGCATTTTCCTGAAGGGTGACGGGTGGTTCAATGGCTTGCGTTCCGTCGACGCTTGTTTGCACGAGGCGCGGTCCAAGCGCGCCCAAATGGAGCCAAACTGAAGATGATCCAGGTCCACCGTTAAATGCGAAGACTACCGGGCGTTGATGGCGATCGGTTTGACCAATTCTTTCGTAGGTAACGTGGAAAATAGAGGCCCGATCTTTATTTTGGTCATTTTTAAGCGTGAGGGTGGAAGCCGTCACCTTGTAATCAATTTTTTTGCCGTCGATTGTGACGGTGTCTTGCTTGGTGACAACGGGAGTGGGTGTCTCTGTCTGCTGGTTGTTTTTATCATCAGCTTTTGCGAGAGCGATCAAGAGAACAAGAAGGGCGAGTTGTTTCATAGGCAGTGGGTCCAATCGGGCTTTCGTTTCGTTATAGCGCGAAAGATTGAAGAATGAAGTCGGTAAAAAAAGTTTTAAAATGTCTCATTTAGATCTTGCTCGTGAGGCAAACTGACCATAGCGTCCCGCCGTCCTAACTGGCAATGCGGGGTAGCTCAGTTGGTTAGAGCGCCGGCCTGTCACGCCGGAGGTCGCGGGTTCGAGTCCCGTCCGCTCCGCCACTTCACCCGAGCTTAGTTTTCTAGGTTCGGGTGTTTTGTTTGGGGGCTCTAGATTGCTGGCTTCGGAGAGTAAGCTAGAGGAGGTGAGCTCCTTGAGTCGGTCTCGTCGAAAACAGGAGTGGGGTGATCCCTGTCTCGTTTTGATAGGCTTCTTGAAGTCTTGAGGCAATGGTGTTTGCTTTGTCGGTGCGGCAGAGGGTGACTGTGGATCCGCCGAAACCTCCACCGGTCATGCGGCTGCCTAGAACGCCGCCTTCGAAACCAATTTCTCGGGCAAGAGCGACCATGAGATCGAGTTCCTGGCATGAAACTTGAAAATCATCGCGCAGAGAACGATGGGATTGGTACATGTATTCGCCCATGATGGAGAAGTCTTGTCTTTTGAGGGCTTCAACCGCATCGACGGTTCTCTTGATTTCGCTGACGACGTGGTGCGCTCTTTTAAATAAGATTTCACCGAATTGATTTTCCAATTCGAAAAGATCCGGAAGGGTGACTTCTCGCCATGAAGACTTTTTTAGGAGCTCGAGGGCTTGTTCTGTTTGGGTTTTACGGGATTGGTATTCGCCGTCAGCAAGATTGTGCGAAACGCGGGTGTCAGCAACGATGATGGACAAACTTGGATCGAAAAATGGAATCATCTCAGGTTCGCCAGATTGACAGTCGATGAGAATGAGTTGGTCCTTTGCTCCAAAACAAGAGGCATATTGATCCATGATTCCACAAGGGACTTTGGCGAACCGGTGTTCAGCCTGCTGAGAGAGAAGGGCCTTGTCTTTGGTGGCTAATTGAGTGTCAACCAGTCCTTCAATCAAGGTTGCTAACGCGCACTCGAGGGCGGCTGATGATGATAATCCCGCACCCTGGGGAATTGAGGAGCAAAGGAAGGCATCAAAGCCGGGAATCTGATAGCCTAGATCAAGAAAGCCCTGGATGACTCCCCGAAGGTAGTTAGACCATTTTGGGCCGGTGATTTCTTGGGTGACACTGAGGTCGATTTCAACGATGTCATGATTCTCGGTGGCAAATCTTGCTTTCGAGGAGTTGTTGAGATTGGCCGCAATGACGAGATGTCTTTCGATGGCAAGGGGTAAAACAAAACCATCACAATAGTCGATATGTTCCCCAATGAGATTGACTCGACCAGGAGCGGTGGCCAGGAATTGCCCCTCGATTTGAAATGTTGATTGGAGTCCCCTTCGGGCCTCTTGAGCAAGAATTGAAAGGGGCTTGTTTTCTTGAAGCATTGGGGTCGGAGAGATCGACGTCTTACTGAGATCAAATCAAGGAGATCGATCAAGAAAGTTTACGGGGCTGACAATTCCAGTAACGGGAGCTTTAAATGCTTTATTGATGGAAAGTGAAATAAATCAGCAAAACGAGGGCCACCAAGATCGTGCTTGCGACGGGCGCACCCTTCCACGGCGTCATGTCAATGGATGTCTGCGTTTTTTGTTCCCAAGGTTCTGAACGAGGGGCGACTTTTGAAGCGAAGGTCATAATGAGAATGAGCGTTGCGAAAACAATCCCCATGAGGTGGAAGTTGCTAAACCCGGTGAGATCAGAAATGTCTTTGTTCGCTGAATCGGTAAAGGAGGCAAAGGCTGGATAGGCAATCAAAGTGGCAATGAGTAAAACAAGGCCAATAATCATACTCAGAAAGGCTGCCTTCGAGGGCACGTGGCGATTGAGCATTCCCATCAAGACGACGGCAAAGATTGGAATGAAATAAATCGCATTCATCGTTTGGAGGTAGCTAAAGAGGCTTCCAGTTTTGGAGAGGAGGGGAGCACCAATGATTGCGGCTATTGCAATGACGGTAACGAAAAGTTTCGCCGTCTTCACCGTCTGAGCATCGTCAGCGTTTGGATTAATCATGTGCTTATAGAGACCGATTGAGAAGAGCGCTGAAGTCGAGTTGAGGGCTGCGTTAAAGGAGCTAAGAATTGCCCCAACCATCACGGCGGCGAAGAATCCGGTCAGGTGGGATGGCAAGACATCTGAGACGAGTTTTCCATAGGCATCATCATTATTGACCTCTTGGCCGAAGTAGAGGTGATAGGCGATGATTCCTGGGAGGACGAGGTAGACGGGGCCTAGGAGTTTTAGAGCTCCTGTGAGAAGAACGCCTTTTTGTCCTTCAGCAAGGGAGCTGGCACCAAAGGTTCTTTGAATAATTTGCTGATTAGTGCACCAGTAGAAGAGGTTGAGGAGAGCCACCCCTGTAAAAAGAGTCGCGAAAGGGACCTCTGAGCCGGCTTCACCAGTTGAGTCCATTCGCTCCGGATGAACGGTCTTGAGGATGTTCCAACCTCCTGAAACCCCCTGGTCGCCACCCAAATGCCCGAGGGCAAACCAGGCAATCATAAACCCTCCAATCAGAAGACCAATTCCGTTAATGGTGTCGAGGACAGCGAGTGTTCTTAGGCCACCAAAGCGAGAGTAGAGCATCCCTGCAATCCCGATGCCGACACAGGTGATTTGCAAGAGCATGTAGTCACTTTCAATTCCCGTCAGCGAATTGAGGTCCATGATATTAATGAGTCCCTTTGCTCCACTATAGAGAATGATGGGAATTAAGAGCAGAGCGTAGGCCGCTAAGAAGACTGAATTGGCCAGTGTTTGGGTTCGGCGGTCATAACGTTGCTCGAGGAACTGCGGAACTGTGGTGATTCCAGCACGGAGAAACTTGGGAAGAAAGAAGATCGCCATGAGGACCAGAGCGATCCCTGAGACCACCTCCCAGGCCATGACGCTAAAGCCATTTTTGTATGCAGATCCATTGAGTCCAACGAGTTGCTCGGTGGAGAGATTGGTGAGAAGAAGGGAGCCAGCGATGATGGGGAAAGTCAGACTGCGTCCACCTAAAAAGAAGCCTTCAGAGCTGTTTTTTTCATCATTTCTGGTGATCCACCAAGTGAGAGCTCCTGCGAAAATGGTAAAGAGGAGAAAAGAGACAACGGTCATTGTAATTGTTAGAACAGTTTTAAGAAAGTTAGAGGTCTTAAAATATGATGACAAGGAAACAAGAGTTCTATTTCAAGACTCGGATGATCGCTCGCTCATGAGGACATTCTTTGCAGAAATGAGTCCTTGCTGGGGGATGGGGAAAGCTTGTGCAGAGATCGGTTCAAGGTGGGGCGCGCGCGACAACCGATCGTGTTGAGCTCCTATGCTTTAGACAAAAGCTCACGCCATAAACCGCCCCATCGTGATTGCAAAATGAGATTACCAAGCAGGAAGGTCCTCTTGGAGGCTTTCGCAGCGGGGTTTTTTATCGAAGAGCAGCCCCTTTGATTGCTCAACGAAGTGCTTCGAGAGCTTCTTCGAGCGAACTTGCATCTTCAATGGAGAGGATTCTCGCTTCTTTATCAATTCGAGCCATGAAGCCTGCGAGAACTTTCCCAGGTCCTAATTCGATGAAAAGGTCATGTCCCTGAGCGCGAAGAAGCTGGATGGTTTCGATCCATCGGACGGAACCAGTGACCTGCTGTGTGAGTGAACGACGGATTTCATCGGGGCCCTCGGCGGGGACTGCGAGGAAGTTTGAAACCACTGGGATCGAAGGGATACCAATCTGAGCATCTGCAAGAGCCACTTCTAGTTTTTCCTGTGCTTGAGCCATCAGTCTAGAGTGGTAGGCACCTGCCACTTGGAGTTTTTTACCCATCCGAAGTCCAAATTCCTTGGCCTTTGAGACAGCTTGATCGATTCCTTCTTCACTTCCAGAAAGGACGGTTTGTCCGGGGCAGTTGAGGTTTGCGATGTCGACGTCGCACTCCTTTGCGAGACGTGCAACATCTTCTTCACTCCCTCCGATCATTGCAGCCATTGATCCCGGATTTGCGGTGCAAGCTTCATCCATGAGCTGTCCTCTTCTGGCAACCAGTTTCAGACCATCTTGGAAAGAAAAGGTGCCGGCGGCGGCGTGAGCGGTCATTTCCCCGAGAGAAAGTCCAGCAGCCGCGACTGGTTCGAGCGAGGGGAGCTTCTCTTGAAGGATCTTTAAGAGTGCGAGACCGTGGAGGAAAAGCGCAGGTTGGCAATTTCCTGTTCGGGTCAATTCCTCATCGGGACCCTCAAACATGACGGAAGTCAGAGAGCGCCCCAAGACTTGATCAGCCTCTTCAAAGAGGGCTTTTGCGGAGGGGTAGGCTTCTACGAGATCCCGTCCCATGCCGACCTTTTGGGCGCCTTGTCCTGAAAATAAGAGAACTGCTTTACTCATCGGCGACGAGCTAAGCCTCTCGAAGGATCGGGGGCAAGTCACTTAGCTCACGAACTTTTCGAGTCAGGAGTGTCGAAGCCTCAGAAATGAGCTCATCGAGAGGGAGGTTGAAGTCGGTGAGGGCTCCATATTGTTCAAAAAGGCCAGATTGACGAACTTCAGGGCTGATTTGTCCAGCAATGGCGATCACAGGCTTGCCGAGCTCTTGGGCAAGGCGAGCAACGCCGATGGGTCCCTTTCCGGAGAGAGATTGAGCATCGAGTGAGCCTTCTCCGGTAATCACGAGATCTGCAGAGGCAATTTTTTTCCCGAGATTGAGAGCTTCTGAGACCAGTTCAAATCCCGAATGGAGTGTTGCACCCAGGAAGAGCATCGCTCCAAAGCCAAGGCCTCCAGCAGCTCCGGCACCAGCGCGTTCTGAGATTTCTTGAGAGCCTGAGACTTGCACAAGCTGGGAAAGATAATGTTCGAGATACTTTTGATCCTTTACGGAAGCGCCCTTTTGAGGAGAAAAGATTGCGGTCGCCCCATGGGGGCCGAGAAGGGGGTTGTCGACATCGCAGGCGATATCAATCGGTGGGAGAGAGATCAGTTGATCGCGGTCGATGATCGCTAGCTTTTCGAGCCCTAAAGGGGTTGAGAGGAGGCAATCTTCTTCTGAATCGAGAAAGAGGCATCCGAGGGCATCTGCCATTCCTGCACCACCATCGTTCGTCGCACTTCCCCCGATTCCTAATAAAATTCGCTCAACTTGGGCTTGTGCTGCCGCATGCCGAATCATGAGCCCTGTTCCGTAGGTCGAGGAATTTAAAAGATCACGATCATCGGGTGCGATTTGTTCAAAGCCACTCGCGCTAGCCATTTCCATCACCGCGAGACCCGTCTCTGTAATTCCGTAGTGCGCTTTGATTGGTCGATGGAGGGCGTCCACGGTGTCGATGGTGATCCTTCCCCCCCCAAGTGCCGCGAGCATTGTTTCGGTAAATCCCTCTCCACCATCTGCGATGGGGCAAAAATCAGTTTCAATCCATGAGGGGAGACCGGTTATGATTGCTTGGCCTGCTTCGCTGGCTGTCAGTGAACCCTTGAACTTGTCATTTGCTATCAACACGCGCATCGCCTTTGTCTAGCAGATTTAAGACCAACCGAAAACTCGAACGATCATTGCATGTCCTCAGTTAAAATCTTATGGAGGTGAAGTGGATTAGCAAAGGTCGACTTGGTTGTCCGCAAAGACCTTTTTGTAGAATCTTTTTCCTCTCTTCTTAAAAAAAGACTGAGGTGGAATTCAAAGTGGTTGCGCCTTGAAGAGTTCGGCTGATGCTTTTGAAGCAAACAAAGACCTGAAAATAAGAGCGACACTGCAAAGAGTTAAGGCTCCTCTTCGATGTGCTTTTTTGAAAGCGTATTGGTGGTCGAATGTAAAAAAACTATGGCAGAGGGGGTGGGATTCGAACCCACGGTGCCTTGCGGCACGCCGGTTTTCAAGACCGGTGCATTCGACCACTCTGCCACCCCTCCGCGACCGCGAGACCTTCGGTGGATTTCGGCGACTTGGCAAGACACAAAGATGGAAAAAGTTCGTTAAAGTTGAGCCTGAGTTGTTGCCCTTGTTAATCAGTGTTTTGAAGCTTTTTTAACCACGAAGTTGTTTCGGCGAGAACAAGGTCACTTTTGTGATCATAAAACAGGAGGTGAAAGCAATCGGGGAAAAATTTCTGCGTGGCCTGCGCTGCTTCTGGGAGAGCTTTTACGAACGATTGAACATCGGCAGGGGCTGAAAAAACATCCTTGCCACCGTGTAAAATGAGGACTGGAAGATCAAGTTTTTGAGAGGCTTGACTGGCTCCTCGAATCATCTTTCCGAGGGTGCTTAGAAGTCGCAAGGTATGCCTTTCGATGTGGTAGGGGTTTTTTAAGGCTTGCTGCTGATGCACTGAATCTTTGGTCACCTGAACTTCTTTTTTACCAGCAAGTGTTTCCAGTGAAATTCTTGCAGTAGGGAAAAGAAAGGCTGCCGTATGAGCGAGGTTTTCTTTCCATCTTGGGAAATCTTGTCGAATACCAACAATGGGTGATGAAAGAATTAACGCATCGCAACGATCAGCTTGATTTTGAGCGTATGCATAAGTGTGTAGAGCGATCAGTGAGCCCATGCTTTCACCGCACCAAACGATTTTTGCGTCAGAATGCTTTTTTCTAACAAGGCGGGTGAATGAAAGAAGGTCGTTAAACCAATCTTCCTTCTTTTCGATATGCCCACGTCTCTTTTTAATTGGGTCTCTGCCTTGTCCTCGGCATTCTGCAGCGTAGAGCGCCCAGTTTGGATTTGTTTTAGAAAGGTGGCGCGCTAGAGGAGTGAAATCACTCGATGCTCCGCTGATCCCGTGGATCCCGATGATGACAAGATTTGGAGTCTCTCGGGGAATCCAGACTTGATAGGGGAAGAAGTCCCCATCAAAGGAATAAAACTCATTTTTGGTGAGTTTACTTTTCTCTAGATTCGCCGGGTGCGACTGGTTGCTACACTGTGTAAGGAGACTGATGCAAAGAATGACAATCGTTGATTGGATCCTTTGCAAAAGTCTCATCTTTTCAGGCCTGCTAGTATTGAACAATCGCTTTCTCGGTTTTGGCATCGATGATGGCAAATCGCTCGCGATGGAGGTTGGCATCGCTCCGGAAAATGAGCCTTCCAGAGTGGGATCGCTCAAGTTCCATCAAGATTTTTGAATCCTCAGATTTGAAGCGATTTAAAACGTCAGAATTCACCATGACGATCAGGTCGCCGTCTTCATTGTTTTCTTTTTGACGTTGGATGACGGTGTTGAGACGACGCTGAATCTCGATGCTCATACTCATCGTGTTTTTAATGCGGCCTCGACCTTGGCAGTAAGGGCAGGGTTCAAGGGTCGAATCGAGGAGGCTTTCATTGAGCCTTTGCCGGGTCATTTCCATCAAGCCAATGGAGGAAATTTGGAGAACCTGAGTTTTTGCTTTATCCCGCTTCAAGCGCTCTTTCATCGCTCGATAGACCGCCTGCTGGTCTCTGCGGTGACGCATATCAATGAAATCCACGACAACGAGGCCGCCAATGTTGCGAAGCCGTAACTGGCGGGCGACTTCTTCTGCCGCTTCGATATTGGTCTGAAGGAGCATTTTATCAACATCCTTAGATCCTCGATTTCGACCTGTGTTGACGTCGACGGAAATCAGCGCTTCGGTTTCATCGATGACAATGTAGCCCCCGCATGGGAGCCAGACCTGGCGCATAAAAGCCTCGTCAATTTGCTTTTGAATGCCAAAGCGTTCAAAAATTGTTTGTTTCGAAGGAAGGTAGTGAATCTTTCGCTTGGCTCTCCGAGATATTTTTGAAGCAATTTCACGAATATACTCCGTTGTTTTTTCATCGTCACAAATAATCTTGTCTACTTCATCGGTGAGGAAGTTGCTTGCTGTTCCTTCGATGAGATTAGGCTCACGGAAACAAGCGACTGGGGCGCTTTTAGAATCACGCTTATGTTCAACTTGTTGCCATTGCTCAACGAGCATTGCGAGATCGCGGACAAAGTGGCGAGCGCGTGTCCCTGAAGCGACGGTTCTCATAATGATTCCCATTCCATCTGGAACACTTAGCTTTTGCATAATCTTGCGAAGACGTTGACGCTCCTTCGGGTCATCGATTCTTCGCGAAATACCAAACTGATCTGAGTAGGGCATGAGCACCAGGTAACGTCCGGCGAGTGACACATTGGTTGTGACGCGAGGTCCCTTATTACCAATGGCACCCTTAGAAACCTGAATCATGATTTCAGAACCCACGGGGTAGATGGTGGGGATGTCTTTGGAAGTGATTTTCTTCTTTTGCTTCGCTGGGCGACCTTCTCGGCGAATCTCCTCAAGGCCACTATCCAATGCGGCTGGAATAGCGTCCCAAAAATGGAGGAAGGCATTTTTTTCAAGGCCGATATCGACAAACATCGCTTTTAATCCGGGCTCGATGTTTTTGACCCTTCCTTTGAAGATGCCGCCTACAATGTTGTCATCTCCTTCGCGCTCCACATTGTATTCCTCTAAAACGCCATCTTCGAGGAGGGCTGTTCGGCGTTCTAGGGTCTCTGCGTTGACAATGATTGTTCTTCCTTCCCTTGGATCTGGATTCGAAAAGCCAAGGGCATTTTTGATCATTTTAATCATAGGTTTAAGTGTAAATTAAGAGTGAAAGTATTGTTAAAAATTAGGGGTTCTCTGCTTGAGGTAGATCATCTTCTGATTCGGTTTCGTCATCAGGGATGGG
>JALRJZ010000057.1 GCA_023261045.1 Akkermansiaceae bacterium | reverse complement strand
GATCCATCACAACTGGAATGTGACAGGTCCCCAAACTGCCATCGCCTGTGATGGGATCACGTGGCACCCCTTTAAGCCTGTTTCGACGCATTCCATGCCAATTCACCGCAAGCTTTTTAAAAGCGTTTTGGGTGAGGAATTGATCTTTGAAGAGAGTCACCTAGACCTTGGCTTAAGATTTCGCTATCACTGGCAAACTTCGGAGAAGTTTGGATTCGTCAGAAAGGTTCAGATTATTAATGAGGGCGAACGTCAACGCTCGGTGCGCTTAATTGATGGGCTTGATGATCTTCAAGTCTCTGGGATCGGAAGCCGCCTGCATCTTGAATTAAGCTGCCTGGCAGATGCCTATAAATTGAGTGAGCTTGGGGATCGTCAGCGGCTCATGGTCCATCGCCTCGCTTCTGGTCTGGTCGACGCGCCCATCCCATTAGAGAGTCTGAAGGCGACGACCATGTGGTCCTGTGGCTTTGAGGGCGCCGAGGTCTACCTTTCTAGTAAAGCAGCCGAGGAGTTTTTGACTTCTGGGTCCTGTAAAAAAAGGGTTCGAAGAATTCGGGGAGAACGTGGAGCTTACTATTTGGGTGGAGAGGTGACTTTGGCAAAAGGAGAGTCAGAAGAGTGGATCATGGTGGCAGAAATCGAGCAAAATCACGAGGATGTGGCTCAACTGATCTGTGGCTTACAGGATCAAAACAAGCTTCTCGAAGAGTTGGAGCAGGATCTAGAGCAAGCACGAGAGCGATTGACTGAACTTGCGAGTTCAGTGGATGGCCTTCAGGTGTCAAATGACCGTGATGTGACTCTCTATCATTATCATAATGTGCTTTGTAACTATCTTCGAGGTGGTTTGCCGGAGCAGGGCTCTTTGTTAAAGAAGACGCAATATGCCATCTTTCTTGAGCAAAATAAACGTTCCTTGCTGGTTAAGCATGAGCAATGGTTTAGGTCTCTGCCAGAATCTATTGAACGCCATCAGCTTCTCCAACTTGCAAAGCAGACAGGGGACTCTGATCTCTACCGTCTCACCGAGGAATACCTTCCCCTCATCTTAGCAAGGAGGCATGGAGATCCCAGCCGTCCTTGGAATAAGTTTAACATTCGACTCACTGATTCGCAGGGGCATCCTATGCACCATTATGAGGGGAATTGGAGAGACATTTTTCAAAACTGGGAGGCACTCGCGTGGAGTTATCCTTCTTTTTTGGACGGTTTTATTAGCCGCTTTTTAAACGCGTCGACAATTGATGGTTTTAATCCCTACCGTGTGACCTCCTCTGGGATCGACTGGGAGGTTCCGGATGAAAATGATCCTTGGGTTTCCATTGGCTATTGGGGAGATCATCAGATCATTTATCTTCTTAAGTTTCTTGAGCTCAAGAAGATGATCGACCCATCAGGATTAAGGAGCGAGCTGAGCGAGTGCCGCTATGTTTTTGCAGATGTTCCCTATGTTCTAGACAGTTGGGAACAAACTCTAAAAGACCCTCGCCATACAGTCAGTTTTGACCAGCTTAGACACGAGCGACTCCTCAAACTCAGGGAGGAGATCGGAGCGGATGGTTTGCTTCTGCGTGATCAAGAAGGAGCGCTGATCAAAGCAAATCTTCTAGAAAAACTTTTGATTCCTGCCTTAGCAAAGATCGGGCAACTCGTTCCAGATGGCGGGATTTGGATGAGCAATCAAAAGCCCGAGTGGAATGATGCCAATAACGCGCTAGCAGGCTCTGGTCTATCAGTAGTGACTGCCGCCTATTTGCTGCGTTATTTTAAGTTTTTGGACTCACTGATCGGGGATGATCAGCTACCTACATACTCTTGCTCAAAAGCGCTCGCCAGCGTTGTTGAGCGGGTGATCGAATCCCTCGGTGATGAACGTTGGCTCAAGAGTTTTAAGCGCTCAGGTCGTGACCGGTTTGAATTGGCGAGGTCGAATTTTAAAGCTCTTGAGACTTACCGCGCAGAAGCCACTCTCCCCGAAAGCCGAGAGGAGTCTTCCCTGTCGCGAGATCACTTACGCAAGCTCTGCCATCTTGCGATCGATGTGCTCCAAGTTGTCTTGGAGGTCAATCGCCGAGGCGATGGGCTGTGGCATTCCTACAATATTCTCAAGATTGAGCTCATTGATGAGGAGATGAGGATTCAGAATCTTCAACTCATGCTCGAAGGACAGGTGGCGATCTTAAGCTCTGGTTTTCTTGATCATCAGGAAGCTCTAGGACTCTTGGAGAGCTTGGAAGGTAGCGAGCTGCGTTCTTCGCGTCATCCGACATACCTTCTCTATCCAGATCGAGACTATCCAAGTTTTGGAGAGATTAACCTCGTTGATCATCAAGCCATTCTCACGATCGACTTTCTGGCCGAAATGGTGGAGCAAGGCGATCGTCGGTTGGTTTATCAAGATTCCACGGGGGCGTGGCGTTTTGCAGATTCTCTTGTCAATTCTTATGCCTTGGCTGTTCAGTTAGATCAATTGGAAGGCCTCTCCAACGAGCAACGAGAACAGATTGAGAATCTTTACGAGGTCGTTTTTGATCACCAGTCCTTTACCGGGCGAAGTGGATCCATGTTTGGGTATGAAGGGCTTGGATGTGTCTATTGGCATATGGTCTCCAAGCTCATGTTGGCCGCTCAGGAAGTTTCTTTGAAGATTCTAGAGCAAACTTGTGAGCATGATTTAAAACGTAGGGCAATTGCGGCTTACTATAAGATCCAACGTGGCCTTGGTTTCCGGCAGACCGCAAAGCAGTATGGCGCATTTCCTGCGGAGCCGTATTCTCACAGCCAAGGAGATCGAGGTGCACAGCAGCCAGGTTTAACAGGTCAGGTCAAAGAAGGAGTCCTCTGCCGTCTGGGAGAGTTGGGAGTCCAGTTTGAGGATGGATGTCTTTGCTTTAGGCCTCGTTTGTTGCGAAAGGCCGAGTTTCGCCAAGGAAAGGTATCCTTTACTCATGCACGGACTCCGGTGACTTACCAGCTCGGGGAGAGAGAGGCTGGCTCGATTTCTGTTTTCATGAATGATGGATCACAGAGGGATTTTTCTGCAGGGAAATTAGACGTGGCAACAAGCCGTGCTGTTCTCTTTGAGGAGGGAACAGTTTCTAATATTGTTGTCCACCAAGGGACAAATGACTTAATTTAACAAACGATTCGACTCATGGCATCCTCCACTTCATCAACAACACTCTCCGTGAGAGAGAAAATTGGATATGGTCTTGGTGACACGGCCTCCAATTTTGTCTTCCACATCGTCAACGCTTTTCTGATCGGATATTATACCGACACCTTGGGTCTTGAAGCGAGTGCGGTGGCAACCTTGTATGCGGTGGCCCGGATTTGGGATGCCATTTCAGATCCTTTGATGGGACGAATCGCGGATCGAACTCAGACGAAGTATGGGAAATATCGTCCTTATCTCTTATGGGTTGCCATCCCTTATGGATTAATTGGATTTCTTGCTTTTTTGGGGCCTGATCTAGAATCAACTGGGAAGTTAATCTACGCCTACATCACTTATTTCCTCCTGATGACGGTCTATACGGCGATCAACGTGCCTTATTCAGCCATGATGGGGACGATTACCGCCGATCCAGATGAGAGGACTTCACTCTCAAATTATCGATTTGCGGGGGCGTTTTCTGCTCAAGTGATCATTGGTTTAGTTCTCTTTCCGATGATCTTTAAGCTGGGAGGACGCCAAAGCCCAGAAGCATGGAGGTATGCCATGTTGGTTTTCGCCTCGTTGGCGACGGTGATCTTTTTGTATACCTTTTTCACGACGAGGGAGCGGGTTGCTCCCTCTCAGGATGATCAGCAAGAATTTGGGAAAGACTTCAAGTATCTGTGTAAGAATAAGCCCCTTGTGGTGATGTTGATCGTCGCGTTTATTACGTTGAGTTTTTCTGGGTTGAGGTGGGGGATCACCTATCAGTATCTCGTTTACGTTGCCAATTTGGGAGAGGGTGGCGCCTACTTTTGGTATCTTGACCGGATGTCGCTCTTTTATGCCACGGCCCCAATGGCTCTTGTTGCCGGGTTGATTCTTACCAAGCCAATGAAGCGACTCTTTGGTAAGAGAAACGCGCTCATTATTCTGACGATGGTCAATGCGCTCTCGGTGATCGCATTTTATTTTATTCCTTCAGAGAATTTTGAGGCTCTCTTTTGGCTGAACATTTCCTCGGCCTTTGTGGCGGGCCCCATGCCAGCGCTTGTCTGGGCGATCTACACAGATGTGGTTGATTATGGAGAGTGGAAATTTGGTCGAAGGACCACTGCGCTGACCTTTGCGGCGGCGATGTTTGTCCAAAAAACCGGACTCGCTCTCGGCGGTTGGTCCGTGGGTAAGTTGCTTTCTTACTATGGTTATGTGGCAAATGTTGAGCAGACTGAATCCTCGACTCACGGGATTCTTTTGATGTTTTCGGTTTTCCCTGGCGTTTTAACGATCCTCTCAGGATTGGTTCTTTTCTGGTATCCATTGACCGATGAGGATGTCCAAAAAATTGCCTCAGACTTGGAAAAAAGAAGAGAGGGGGGCGAGTGATTAGCTTCTTTTTGAAACTGAGTTTCCAATTTTTAGATTGCCAGAAATGGAGATCGTCTGGCGTCCTCCGAAGCGCTTTTTGATTCGTTTTGCAAGACGCTCTGCTCCAGTGAGTCCAATTGAGTGAAAGGGGATTTCAATGGTCGTCAATTGGAGATTATCGGGTTTCTGTTGGATGCCGTCAAAACCTGTCACTGAAACATCTGCGGGGACATTCATCCCGTTGAGTTGAAATACTTTGATCAAATCGTAGGCCTGATGGTCCGCAGCACAAATCCATGCGGTGACACCATCTTTTGTTTGTTTGATCGCTTGGCTCATACTTTCCTCAACCCCTTGAAAAGTATTTGGGTAGATTCCTAAAATGTCCTCTTGGTGAACCTCTTTTTTGAGCCTGGCCATTTTTTCAAGAAAAGCACTATAACGACGAAAGGACCAACTTGCCTCAATGGCATAGTCTCGAGTGTAGAACCCAATTCGCTCATGACCCATCTCCACTAAGTGATCGATCATCTTTGAGATTCCGGAATGAGAATCAACATCAACACAGTCAAGTGATTCGTGTTTGACCTGATCAACGAGTGAAACGATTGGAAAGCGCCCAGAAAGCTCCTTAACAACAGAGTCGGCGAAAGGGTAAATGAGAATGATTCCCCGATTTTTTCGCGAGCGAAGACTTTGAATCTTCTTAAACAAGGGATCTGTCGTTGAGGTAATCGTTGGCGAAACAAAATCAACATCCAGTTGAATCTTGTTGGTTTGAGTAAACTCAGAAACTCCTGCTAATAATTCTTCGCCAGGGCTTCTGTAATCCGTGCGATGGTATTCCTCAGTTTCGCTGCAGATCAGAACAGAGAAGCTCAATGGATTCTTCTTTGGATGGGTGAGATTTGCCCGGCTGCGGTTTTCCAAGTGTTGGTAGCCGATCTCAGCAGCCACTTGAAAGACTTTGGCTCTCGTGGCTGGGTTGATCCCTGCATGGTTGGTAAAACAACGTGAAACTGTTGCTTTGGAGATGCCCAACCGGTCAGCAATGATCTGTTGATTCGCTCTTGCCATCTCTTCTTCTTATTGTCGTCAATGGCCCCAATTGTCTAATGAATATCGAAAATATGAGAAAATTGGGTCCGAATCGGGTCAATTTTACTCCGTTGATTCGATTCTTAACCTGACTCGACCCAGGAAGATTAGGAATCCCATTATTATGCAAAAAAATGCAAATTAGTTCGACCTCGGGAAGATTTTCGGATTCTCTCTGGGCCGTGATCGTTTTTAAATCCTGGCCTCTCGTGCCTTCATGGCTGCTCAAGCAAACATTGGGAATTCTCTTCATCGGCGCGCAAATCCATGGCGCAGAAACCGTAGAACTTGGAAAAGGGAGTTATCGCTTGAAGCTTCCGGAAGGGGTGAGGCCACTGCCCAAGGAAATCAGCAAGATGGAAGAACAGAAGGGGGCGACCCCGACCAATCAGTGGTGGAGTTCTCTTGTTTGGGAGCGGTTTTCGCAAAATATGTTTCCTCACCCCCTCGCAATGCTTTGCCACGAAGGGGGGCTCGCAGTGACTTATCCGGGTGCTGCGATTGATGCTCGTTCGGGCAACATTATGGGAGGGGGTGTTTCTAAAGGGGGAGATTTTGTGATCGGGCATAGTGAGGTGAGCCAATTTTCTGACGCGAAATTGGCCGATTACTCGGCTTGGTTTGTGAGCTCAATCTTTGAGAAGGAGCGTTGTCGTCTTCAGACGACTTTTGGTCATGGGAGCCCCTACGTCTACTGCAAGATTGAGGGAGGGTCTCCCATGCTTAGATTTGCCCACCAGCCGATTATTTGGTCGGGGCAATTTGGTCAAAAAACTTTGGGTCTCACCGTTCGTGGGAATCATTATGGGATTTTTGGAGCAAATGGTTCCTCATGGAATACATCGGATGATCAGACCTTGATCAACCGAGATCACAAAGGTTACTTCTCCATTGCTTTATTGCCTGATCGCTCTGAGGAAACTCTCCAGCTCTTTTCAGAAGCCGCTCATCGTCATGTGGTAGCGACCAAAGTCAGCCCCACGGTGGCTCACGGAGTCTTAAAGAGCCATTATGAGATCACCACCAAAGCGATGGAAGGCACCGAGGGTAAGACCCTAACTGCTTTGTATCCCCACCAGTGGAAATACACCCCAGATCCACTTTTGGATCAAAAATACCAATCTGTTCGTGGTGAAATGAAACTGCTGCGCGCATCGAGTTTCCAGACTCATGTGCCAATCCAAGGCTTATTGCCCATGTTGCCCTCCGAGGGAATCCCAGATCGAGATCGTATGCTGTCTTATCTCAACAAGGAGATTCAGGCCGCACCCAATGACTTTGCTGATACCTACTGGGAGGGGAAGTATCTCGGCAAACTAGCGACCTTGGCTGGAATTGCCGAAGTCATGGGCCAGCAGAAAATCCGGGCGCATTTCGTGACGATCATGCGTGAAAGGCTTGAGAACTGGCTTGTGGCCTCTCCAGGTGAAAAGGCTCCCTTGTTTTATTATGATTCAACTTGGGGGACTTTGGTGGGAAGTCCTGCCTCTTATGGGAGTGATGACCAAATCAATGACCATCATTTTCACTATGGTTATTTTATTCGCGCAGCTGCCGAGGTCGCACGCTTTGACCCTACTTGGGTGGACGATTGGGGGGCAATGGTTGAGCTCTTGATTCGAGATATTGCCTCCACCAACCCTCGAGATCCACTCTTCCCGCATTTACGCTGTTTTGATCTTTATGCAGGACATTCATGGGCCTCTGGGCATGCCAAATTTGGAGACGGAAACAACCAAGAATCCTCATCGGAATCAATGAACGCTTGGTATGGAATGATGCTGTGGGGCGAAGTGACTCAAAATCAAGCTCTCTGCGATACTGGAATTTTTCTTTATAATACCGAACGAACCGCGGTTGAAGAGTATTGGTTTGATGTCTCTCAGACCAATTTCCCAAAGGATTTTCCCAATGTGGCTCTCGGGATGATCTGGGGTGGAAAGGGAGCGTTTGCCACTTGGTTCTCGGGTGACATCGATTGCATTCATGGCATCAATTGGCTCCCGTTCACACCCGCTTCCATCTACATGGGCCGTCATCCTGACTATGTGAAAAGAAATCACGCCCGAATTGTCGAAAAGAGACCGAAGGGAGATAATTACAATAATGGCTGGGGTGATCTGATTGTCATGTTCAATGCCCTCAATGATCCTTCAATGGCCGTCGCTTATCTCGATGATTATCCTGATTGCAGTCTCGAGGGAGGCAACACTCATGCCTTTATGTATCATTGGATTCACACCCTTAATCAGCTTGGTCGAAATGATCGCCGGGTGAGAGCCGATCATCCTTTTACCAACGTCTATTTCAAAGAGGGGAAAAAAACCTACGTGACCTATAACGGAGGAGCGAAGCCCTTGAAGGTCTCGTTTTCAGATGGCCATGAGGTTCTTGCAAATCCCAAGGGGTTAACGGTGAGTTCAGCTGAAGTCAGTGACTGACCATTTGAGTCCTTCACTGTGAATTCTCTTGAATCGTTTTGATCCTTTTTTTGAGAAGTGAGCGCAGGGTACCTTTGGTTTCTTGAAAGGCTTCTTGGCTGGCAAGATTGGTGAACTGCCCTGGATCATTTTCCATGTCATAGAGCTCTTCTTCACCGTTGCGATAGAGGAGGTAAGCCCATTGCTCGGAACGATAGGCGTAGTGGTTTTGGAAGATAGTAAGTGCTCCTTTGCGGACTCGATGGCTGGGGTTTTTTAAGAGAGCTGTGAGATCCTTCCCCTGGGCTGATTTTGGGGTAGAGAGCTTCAGTAAGGAGCAAATCGTTGGATAAAGATCGAGTAGTTCAACGCAAGCCTCTGATCGACCGGGGGCAAAACCTGGGGCGGAAATAATCATCGGAACGCGTGTGATTTCCTCATGAAGATTACTTTTTTGCCAAAAATGGTGCTCACCAAGGTGATAGCCATGGTCGCTAATAAAGATGACAGCGGTGGAATCAGTGAGCTTGAGGCGGTCCAGTTCATTTAAGATCTTTCCCAATTGTTCATCCATGTAGGTGACGGTGGCATAGTAAGCGGCCCACATTCTTTTGATGTTGTCGGGCCACTTTGCGATCCCCGATTTTTGGCTCGTTGTTTTACTGATTCCCATTTTGGGGATGTCGGCAAGGTCACCTTCAGGAACGTGGGGAAGGGGGATTTTTGAGAGGGGATATTTTTCAAAAAACTTTCTAGGGGCGACATTAGGGTAGTGAGGGCGTACGAAACCAGTGGCAATAAAGAAGGGTTTTTCTTTGTGCTTACGGAGTAGATCGATGGTTTTTTCTGCAGCTTGCGAGTCGGGCTGATCAGATCCGTCTCCTTCGTAGTCGACGGAGACGAACATCCGGTGAGGCATCTGGGTCGACTGGCGGTTTGGAAGCTCGTCGGTAAAGATGTTGAGGTTGAGACACGCGTAGTTTCCGGGAGTGTGGGCCTCGAGTCCTTTGGTGTTGAAGCGCTCGTCCCAGCTCGAGGCGATATCGAGTCCGTGAGTGCCCGCGATGATGTCTCCGGGCACACGCATGTGATAGATCTTGCCCACTCTGGCACTGTAGAGACCTTGTGAGCGAAGATACTCGCCTAGGTTTTCACCAGCTTGGCCTTGGTAGCGACCATGCATGAATGAAGTGCGAGAGGGGGCGCACCAAGTGGCTTGGCAATAGGCCCGGTTAAAAACCATGCCCCGCTTTGCAAGCGCATCGAGATGGGGTGTCTCGCAGATTTGATTGCCATAGCATCCAAGGGCACTTGCTTTGAGATCATCGGAGACGATGAAGAGGACATTTTTGATCTGAGCGGCGCACAAGTTTGGCGCAGAACTACAGAAAACAGAGAGAAGGCAAAGGCGAGCGAGCCGGATCATGCTTCAGTTGATAGACGAAAGAATGCCATCTGGCCACCTCTAGTCACGAGTCACTCCAAGCTCCTGCCAGAGCTCCCTGTTCTAAGGAGCTGGCGATCTTCGAACACGGTAGAATCTTGTGGGTCCTCGGTCAGGCGACTCGTCGGTGAAGTAGACCGTAGTTGCGGAGTTCACACCGGTAAATGAGGAATTCGGAAGGGTGTTCTGCCAAGTGATGAGATCCGAGGAATATTGAACCTGATCATCAAAGCCCACCGCTGTCTGCCAGCTCAAGGTGATATGGTCAGACTCATTGACCGTGTAGCTGACATTAATCGGTGGTGTGGTGACTGCCGAATTGGTGATTGCGAGGTCTGCAACCAATAGGAAATTGTTGCCATGTTGGTTCGGAGTGGGGGCATCAACATCCCATTCAAAACTGACAAGACCAAGATCGACTGGATTGTTGGTTGCCGTGAATTGGGCGTTTTCAAACAGCGGGTTACCATCAATATCTGCTGACCAGAGGTTGTTCTCAAGATCGATGGTGATAAAGAGGTTGAAGAGCTCGCCATGGATGAAATCCAGAATGGTATCGTGCTGCAGAAGCCCATCATCCCTCCAAAATCCAAAGAGGGTTCCATCGACAGTGGGGGCCTCATTATCGAAGCGGATAGAGGCTAATCGATTGCCAGCCGAATTGTAGACACTGAGGAAAAAGTCATCCCGCCTTCCATTCGTGGAATCCTCAATACCCAAAAGGGTATCAATTTTCACAATAGGAGCGCCGGCAGTGACGTGGTCGTAATTGATTGGCTTGGCGACAAAGGTGAGGTCTCCCGCGGGTTGGTTAAAACCAAGTGATGCGGTCTTTTGGAGAGCTGGGATGAGGTCACCATCGATACTCTGCGCTCCCGAGGTATTGTCGTTAGAAATCCAACCTTCAGTGCCCGACCATTGATTTATACCAACGCTAAAGGCTTCGAAATCCGTCTCGTAGAGGACCTCAGCGTGGAGGATGCCCGTCAGGGAAAGCGCAAGAATACCCGAAATCTTCATCTAACAAAAATCTAACAGTAAGGTCTGTCGTAAGAGTAAGAATAGCACAGTTAGATGAGAATTCCATGAAAACTCAGACAATCGCGATTTGTGCGAAAGTTCTTCTCAGAGAAAAACGATGTGTCTACCGACTAACGGAGTGGCTGAGGGGCTTCCGCGGGACGAGTCATCGCTGCTCCACCTTGTGGCGGTCCACCCATGCCTGGTCTTGGAGGAAAGATGTTTGGAAGTTCTCCGATGTTTGGAAGTTCCCCGATGCTTGGAAGCTCACTGATGCTTGGAAGCTCACTGATGGCAGGGAGGTCGGCGATCGTTGGTCTTGGGAGCTTGGGAGCCTGATGGTCTCTCAGGCGTGCGGTAAATTCCTCAAGGCTGACGGCACCACTCTCATCAGAATCGAGTCGTGCGAAGAGAGAGGCGATCCTGTCTGCAGAGGCTTCGCTGAGGTGGGGGACGGCTCCGAGTTCCTCAAGCGAGAGTTCTCCATCATCACCAGCGATTTCGGCAAACTTTTCGGCGCGCTTCTCGCTAATCTTCGCGCGGATTTCGTCGCGAGCAGCTTCACGCTCCTCATCAGAGATGACGCCATCTCCATCGGTATCAATCTCAGCGCGACGAGCTTCACGTGCAGCCTGCCGAGCCTCGCGGATCGCTTGGCGCTCTTCTTCGTCGATCTGACCATCCTCGTTGACGTCATACTGCTGGAGAAATTCGGGAAGGGTTCCATCTCCAAAGGCTTTGTCATCTGCGTTGGCAAGTAAGATGCCAAAGACGGAGGCAGGGATGATGAGAAGGTGTGTGAGTTTCATGATCGTTTCGAAAGGTAAAAGGGTGGCTTTGAACTGTGAAGTCAATAATTCATCAATTACTGGCCGAGAAGGTCAAACAAGTTGCCACTTGCATGGGAGCTTGAGGTGCCATCGGCAGCAGCGGCTTCGTTTGAAGGTGGGGCCACGACAAGGTCTTCTTCAGCCTCGACTTCTGGTGCGGGAACCATTTCGCCAGATTCGATGGCTTGATCGAGGTCAGAATCGAGCTGATCGATCACGTCCTTCCACCAGGCATCGTCGTCGAGGGCTTTCTCAGAAAGGATACTCTGCTGGTCCGGTGTTAAAATAGGGTAGATTGAGTCATCAAGGCTGGCACCTGGGTTGACAGAGGGAATCGAGCGTCCTCCAACGAGCAAAGCGGGATGGGCTTGCTTGTGATGGGCGACGATGTAGGGAAGAATCTCCTCTTGCTGGGATGGGCTTAGCTGGTAAGTCCCCGTGAGCTTGTTGAGCTTGCTCTGCGCGTCTCGGTTGATTTTTTCAACGATGGTGTTGACGGTGGCGAGTTCCGCTTTCTGCAAGTGACGGGTCATGGGAGCCGTCAGTTTGACTTGGGTCGTTTCTGCTCGGTTTGAGAGGGTTCGGTTCGAAGGGCTTGGGGTTGGGGAGAAGCTCGCTCTCTGGTAGCGGATCGGGCTTTTGGCTCCCTTCTTTTGCGCCTGGGCGGTGGTGGTCGTCTCAGAGGTGAGATCGCTCTTCAGATGGTGGTAAGCGAATGTCAGCGTCCCGGTGAGAACTAAGACGGTGAAAGCGAAGATAAATTGAAAGTGTGACATGGTCTTGTGTGGTGTGATGTTGTGTGCCGTCTTAGTGACTAGTTGTTGCCATTTCCGTTGTTTGACTTGGCATCGTCGTCATCGTCGTCGTCGTCGTCGTCATCGTCGTCATCGTCGTCATCGTCGTCGGCGTCACCTCATCGAGTTTTCACGACAGAATATACGTGTGATTTTTCTGAGCAGCAGTGTAAGTAGTGGATGAAAAAGTACATGCAATGTGATGCGCACGTGCATGTTTCGTCTTTTATCGCATCGACACGCAGCTCTCGTCGTCGCCGCCGCCGCCGTCGTTGGCGGCGATACACGGTGATAAAACGGACAAAATAAATGTCACAGTATCACACATTTCAAAACGGACGCCAACATTTTTCTTATTTTTTATGCTCTTCGTTTTTATGTCGCACCTCAAAAAACACCATACACCACCGCGCGCACGCTCGCGCGCTCCGGTTGACAAGAG
>JALRJZ010000056.1:2251-12706 GCA_023261045.1 Akkermansiaceae bacterium | reverse complement strand
GAATATCCCAAGTTTGATTCCACTGATTACAGACAGACTTCTTGGGATCTGCTCCCATGATCGCTCCTCCGACTTCGTGAATCACTTGACCTCCCTTCAGGATTGTTTTTCGAGGGTCAAGATTGGGATCAAATAGCCCCTTTCCTCCCGCCGCTTCAAAAATAGAGGCAAACATTTTCTGAGCGTGCACTGCCATATTGTATTCGTGATCACTCCATTTCCAGTGCCACTTCATGACAGGGATTCCCCATTGATCCTTCACCTCTGGGTCGAGTTCCGCAAAGGATCCTTCATTGGGAATCATTTCCCCACGACAAGCTAAGTGCACAAACGATCCATAATAGCGCCGGGCTTCTTGCTTTAATTTTGTTCCATAGACCCCTTTTAAGAATGAGGTCGGCACCGGGCTATTACCCTTAGGCATCGCTCGAGTTCCGCTAATTTCAATATGATAACCACGAGCAAAATCCAGCTTGCCAGCTTTCTGCTCTTTGTAGAGCCACCAAGGGCTATAAAAATGGCATCCTCCTGCTCCATCATCATTATGGGGGGGTAAGTTTTCGAGGGCGGGAATTTGACCCAACATATCTGAACCCACTGTATCCATGATATATTTCCCCACGAGGCCACTTGAATTCGCAATACTTTCGCCCCCCTTTGAATTCAGCAAAATGCGAACCGTTTCTCCACTACTTGCAGCAAGGACAACAGATTTGGCGCGCACCCGTTCTTCATTGCCAGTTGTCTTATCAATAAATAGGACTCCTTCCGCTTTGCCGCTTTTCCCGATGATCACCTCACGCACGTGAGCGTTGGGGATAATGTCGAGATTTCCAGTCGCAAGCGCTGGGGGAAGATGAACAGTCGTGGACTGGTAGTTCGCACGGATACTACAACCCCGCCCACAATCAGTCGCCCAAAAACAAGCAGCCCGACTCGACATTGAATCTGAGACAATTTTTTGCGCCTCAGGATCATCTGGGTGTAATTCCTTGGAAAGCTTCGGTCCATCCTGGGCTTTCGTCAAAACGGCACGGTGAATTGGAACGACCGGGACTCCAATTTTTTTGGCCTGCTTTTGAATCATCAAATCCCCAACCCGTCCCTTAGGAGGTGGCTGCAAGACGCCCTCGGGGGAATCGGGAGTGTTCTCCATTCCCTCATTAGTTCCATAAACCCCGATAAGTTGTTCAACCTTGGTATAATAGGGCTCGAGATCTTGATAGGTAATTGGCCAATCGAAGCCCAAGCCATCACGGGAGTAGGGCTTAAAGTCATAGGGTCCATTTCGTAGTGAAATCCGCCCCCAGTGATTGGTTCTCCCTCCCAACATGCGAGCTCTCCACCACATGAACTGTTCTTCGCTCTTACTGCTCGCCTGCGTATAGGGCTCGTTGGGCACCTGCCAACCTCCATCAGAAGTCGCATCAAAAAATCCAAAATTCTTTTCCGGTGTTGCCGAGCCTCCTAGAGGAGCTTGGTCGCCACGATTGAACATGGGAGTTTCGGTCGCTGGGTCATACGAGCGACCCGCTTCTAACATCAAACACTTGAACCCAGCAAGCGTCAGCGAATAAGCCATCTGCCCCCCACCAGCGCCTGACCCAACGATGATGACGTCATATTCTTTGGAAGCTTTGGAAACTGAGATTGTCGGCATAATTGGCGTGAAGATTCCCTACTTCTAGCAAGAACATAGGGACTTAAACACCTAAAAATAGGCGTAATCATCTCTGGGAGGCTGTTGACTTCTTCATCCATTTGAAATCCTGAAGGGTTGGAGCTCGCGTTTCTTTCTCGACGATTTGAAAGACGCCCGACAGAGATAGTCATCGGCAATGCATGATTCACTCGACCTGACTTCTCTTCTCTCTGGCTTGTCTCAAGATTGCTGTCGGCTCTTTCACGGACGCGGGGGCTTTCATCCAAGGTTTGCCCATGTCGCCATTGACTGGTTCGCCCCGGTGATTCTCATCACCTTTTATCAGGACTGCTCCCAAAACGAGACTCTCCAAAGAGACATCATTCATCTTGCCAGTCTCCACGATCACATCAAAACGGTTGTGGTTCAGGATCGTTATCTCCCTCAATCTCCAAAACGTGTGGTGTTTGGCCAGCTGCCCCAAGAGCCAATTGCTCTCGAAAATGGGCTCAAATACCACCTCTCACTGAAAGAAAATCAAAACCATGGTTTTTTCCTCGATATGTCTTCAGGCCGTCGATGGGTGCAAAATCACTCCTCTTGCAAACGCGTGCTCAATCTCTTTGCTTACACGTGTTCACTTTCGGTTGCTGCTCTAGCAGGAGAGGCAAAATCCGTGATCAATCTCGATATGTCGCGACAAGCACTGGCAGTGGGCAAAGAAAACCACCTCCTCAATTTTACCCCCGCTACCTGCCAGAGGGTGAGCTATCTTGGTCACAACCTTTTTAAAACATGGGGACGCCTCAAACGAGAAGGCCCCTTCGACCTCATCATCATTGATCCTCCTTCCAGACAGCCAGGTAGTTTTGTCGCTGAGAAGGATTACGCTCGGATTGTCAGACGCCTTCCAGAGCTCTCTCATCCAAAAACTCAAATCATGGCATGCTTAAACTCGCCATACCTTGGAGCTTCTTTTTTGCACCACTTGTTTGAGGACTATCAACTTGTCACAACTCTCGATCCGGCTCGGGGGTTCGCCGACAAAGAGCCTGAGCGTGGGCTAAAATCCATGATTTTTGAGCAGGTCTAGCCTCCCTCAGTCAGAGAGATTTCAAAGTTTTGAAATCGAGCAGCAGCGCCTATTCGACCACTTCGTAGCAGGCTAATCTCGCTTAAGTTTCCGATATCATCTTTTGAAACAATGATCTTGCGCTCAAAATGCTCTTCTCTTTTACGCCCCTCTCCAACGATCGCCACTAGTTGAACGCGACCGTCGATAAGGCGACTCACCTTCACTGACATCCATTGCATCTCTCCACCCTTGGGGGTAAATCCCATATCCTCGTTCACACACAAAAAATGGCGGTCGCTGGCTCTTTCAAAACGGAACGCGCCACCAGCCAACTCAGGATGAAAAAGGATCTTAACGTTTCCGATCGAAAGTCCAATGTGCCAGGCTCCTGATCCTTGATTAGAATCAGCTCCGAGGCTGACGGAGACTTCGAAAGAACCTCCAAACTCTTCCGCTTCGGGCCATGCTTGCGACTTTAAAATCAACCGCTGGTCCCCATCGACAACCTTCTCTCCCGGTAAGATCAAAAACCCTCTTTCAACTCTCCCGCCTCGATCGACTTGGTCTTGAAATTCAAACTTTCGATATCCGCCATCGAGCGTCTTCGCATCGGTGCCAAACCACTCAAAGAATCGGCCTCCCGTTTTCCCAGCCCTTGTGGAACCATCAGCTAGCAATGTTCTGATCGCATGATCACGGGCTGCATCTCTCGCCTGTCGATAGCGTGACTCCAGGCGCTCGATCAGCTCCTCTAGGCGAATCATGATCTCTGGATCCTGTGGCAATTCTTTGTGCTGTAGCCACTCCAGAGCAGCCTCACCACCACTTGCTAACTGGTCCTGTGCTTTCTGACGAACAGAGAAGCTCGTGGAGCCTAATTGTTGAAAGTTTTTCTCCCATTCCGGGGAAACCTCTTTGCTTACTCCCAAGGCTTTTTTTAATGAAGCCTGATCCAGACCAATTCCCTCTTGCTTGAGTAAATCGATTCTCCAATCGCCTGTCCCTTGTCCAAACGCTTGGAAAGCAATAATCAGCATGCTCAAGATTGCTAGAATCCACATTCGCATTGGTTATTAGATAAACAATCATCTGGAAAGATCCATCGAATTTAGTGGGTAAAACTGATAGCGTCCTTCTTTCATCAAGACCTATGATCTCGCGGCTCTTTGTACTCGTTTTTTTACCTCTGATCGTCAGGGCCGACGAATTCTTCTTAACCAAAGTTGAACCCATCCTTCGCGAACGTTGTTACCAATGTCACTCTCATGAGTTCAACAAAATCAAAGGAGGCCTGAGCTTAGATTCACGTAGCGGCTGGTCACACGGAGGAGATAGTGGACCAGCGATCGTCCCGAATTCCCCTGAAGAAAGCCTGCTGATCAAAGCGATCAACTACCAAGATCCCGATTATGAAATGCCCCCGAAGGAAAAGCTCTCGGGTGAGGAAATCTTGATTCTCACCGAATGGGTAAAGAAGGGAGCTTCTGATCCCAGAGTCTCACAAATCAAGACGATTGATACCGACTGGTGGTCTTTACGCCCACTAAAAGCACCGATCGTTCCTCGTTCTGGCCATCCGATTGACGCTTTTATTGAGCACTCTCTTGAGGAAGCGGGTTTAAAGCCCTCCCCCAGCGCACAATCCACAACACTTGTCCGGAGGCTCTTTGTGACCTTGCACGGCTACCTCCCTCGGCCAGAAGAGATCCATGATTTTGTAAACAACACATCTCCAGATGCGTTCAAAAATCTCATCGATCAACTTCTCAAATCACCACGCTACGGTGAACGCTGGGCACGTCATTGGCTCGATACCATTCACTTCGCCGACTCTCATGGTTGTGAGCACGATGTCAAACGGCCTCACGCCTGGCGCTTTCGAGACTATGTCATTGATCGCCTCAATGCAGATGTCTCATGGGATCGCTTCATTCGCGAACAAATCGCTGCTGATTATTTTTATCCATCACAACCTGAACTGATCGCAGGGCTCGGTTATCTTGCCGCAGGCCCCTTGGAATTAAGCCGAGCTGGAACAGCTCCCTTAACTTTTGATTATCTTGATCGTGATGACATGGTAACTCAAACGATGGCAAGCTTTACAAGCACGACGGCCAATTGTGCACGGTGCCACAGTCATAAGTTTGATCCCATCACGCAAGAAGACTACTATTGCCTTCAGGCGGTTTTTGCCGGAGTTGGCAAAGGTGATATTGAATTCGAGCGCTCCAACGAGGTCATGACCCAGCGTCAAGAGCTCGAGGAGTTGATTGACGCTGCAGCACGCCTCGACACGAAGATTCTGCTTCAAGAAAAATACCGTGCCACGGTTGATCAGTGGATTGAAAATCAGATCCAAAAGGAGGTCACTTGGCAAACCCTTACGCCAGAAATCTTTCTTGCTTCCGGAGGGACGAATCTGACCCTTGAGAAGGACGGCGTGATCTTTGCAGGAGGCCACCTCGCAGACCAAGAAACCTATACAGTCTCCGGTCAGGTCCCACCGAAAAAAATAAGCGCCGTACGCCTCGAAGTGCTCAAAGACGAGCGAAACCCCAAAGGAGGCCCCGGGAGAGCAGGAAATGGAAATCTCCATCTCTCAGAAGTCGAGCTCCAATGGTTTGAACATGGATCAGCCACTTCTCTACCCCTCAAAATCTCGCAAGCATCGGCCGATTTTGATCAGGAGGGATGGACTTCAGCCCAAGCGATCGATGGTGATCTTCAAAGTGGCTGGGCTATCTTTCCCCGTATCAACGAGTCTCATCAAATTATCTTCGAGCTAGAAACTCCCATCGACACATCCAAAGGGGGGCGCCTTGTTGTTACGCTCAAACAACAACACCCACCAAAGCACCTGATTGGAAGGTTCCGAATCTCCACTACGCAAGCAAACGCAGAAGCAGCTCGTCTTTTGTCTTCCGAAGCTCAGCAAGCGCTTAAGGAAGCGCCCCTCAAACGATCCCAACATCAAAACACGCTCCTCGCTTCTCTCGCGCTCAAACAACACGCACAAAAATCACTCCGACTTCTTCCTTCAAAAGAGGTGGTCTACGGCGTCTCATCATCGTGGTCCCATGCGAAGAAGTTACCTACACCACAAGCTCCCAAAACTGTGCACTTTTTGCGACGGGGATCTATCGACCACCCAATGCACCCCGTTGAACCGGGTGCCCTCTCCGCCCTCAACCATTTCCCTGCTCGCTTTGCCCTAGATCCCCAAGAAAGTGAGGCTGCCCGCCGAGCTGCTCTGGCAAACTGGATTGCCCACCCTCAAAATCCACTCACTTGGCGCAGTATTGTGAATCGAGTTTGGCAATATCATTTCGGACGAGGCCTCTGTGAGACGCCCAATGATTTTGGCCGCATGGGCAGCTTACCATCTCATCCTGAACTCCTGGACTGGCTCGCAATCTGGTTTCGAGACGAAGCCAAGGGATCTCTCAAGGATCTCCACCGTCTGATTCTAACGAGTAAAACTTGGCAACAAGCCAGCGTGCCTACTCCAAACACCAACGACACCGACAATCAGCTTCTGTGGCGAATGAACAGCCAGCGAATTGATGCGGAAACCTTGCGTGATTCGGTTCTTCACTTGGCAAATCGTTTGGACTTCACCATGGGAGGACCTGGCATTGAACAATTCCAAAAATCAAAGGGACCCCAAGCAACCCCAGTCCTTGATTATCGGTCCTTTGATTGGAATTCTCCTGAGGCTGCTCGCCGCAGTATCTATCGCGTTGTCTGGCGCGGCATTCCTGATCCATTTATGGAAGCTTTTGACTTTCCAGACCTTGGAATTCTTGCTCCAAAAAGAGGTTTTTCGGTATCCGCTCTGCAATCACTCTCCCTTTTTAATAACGAATTCATTCTTCACGGGAGTCAATGGATCGCAAGGGAACTTCAGTTAAAATCTTCTAACCTAACCACTCAAGTCGACCAACTTGTTGAGCTTATTTGGCTTCGACAAGCCTCGACAGATGAACAGAGGGCGCTGAGCAAATACGCTCAAGAATTTGGACTCGCTGCACTCTGTCGAGTCCTCCTCAATAGCAACGAGTTTCTCTTTATCCAATGAATCGAAGATCATTTCTCTGGCAATCAGGCGGCGGATTCGGAGGCCTCGCCATGTCTCACCTTCTCGCCAGTGATGGATTGAATCAACCACAGGCGCATTTGAATGGAGGCCTCCATCACCCGGCAAAAGCAAAGCGCATTATTCAGCTTTTTATGACCGGAGGGGCAAGCCCCATGGACACCTTCGACTACAAACCTGAGCTTGCCAGATTACACGGCCAAAACCTTGGACCGAGCGAGAAGCAGGAAGGCTTTACCGCAAAGCCAGGGGCCATTCTTAAAAGCCCGTTTGAATTCAAACAACATGGTCAATGTGGCCAATGGGTAAGCAGCGTGTTCCCACACCAAGCAAAATATGTCGATGAATTGGCCTTTTTGATGGCCATGAAATCAAAGACGAATGTGCATGGCCCGGGAACTTATATGATGAATTCTGGCTTTCTTTTGCCAGGATTCCCTTGCTTGGGGTCTTGGGCTTCCTACGCCCTAGGAAACCTCTCTGAGAACTTACCGACCTTCGTCGTTCTCCCGGATTCCAAGGGCCTTCCCTACAATCAACGCGGGCCTTTTTCCTCAGGGTTCCTGCCCGCAGTTCATCAGGGAACGGTTATTAAAACTGGTTCCCATGAGGCTGTTCCTGATCTTTTTGCCTCCAAGGGTTTTTCTTTTACCAATCCGCAAGCGGATCATGCTGGAATGGCACTCCTCAACCAAATTAACCAAGCACATGCTACGAAGCACCCTGATGATTCGCGCTTAGAATCGAGGATTCGTTCATACGAACTCGCGGCCAAAATGCAGCTCTCCGCACCAGAGGCATTCGATCTTTCCAAAGAAACCCAAATTACCAAAAAGCTTTACGGGCTCGATCAGGAAATCACCCGTGACTTCGGCCAAAGGTGCCTGCTTGCTCGGCGCCTCTGCGAACGGGGCACGCGCTTTGTCCAAGTCTGGAGTGGCCCGCAAGGGGCCACTGACAATTGGGACAACCATGGAAGTATCTCAAAGGAACTCCCACCTATCGCTGCCAGTGTAGATCAACCAATTGCTGCTCTCATTCATGATCTCAAGGGGCGGGGATTACTCGACGATACCCTACTGATCTGGACCACCGAGTTCGGGAGAACGCCCTTTGCTCAGGGAGGGGATGGGCGAGATCATAATGGCGGGAGTTTTGTTTCTTGGATGGCCGGAGCGGGAGTCAAAGCTGGCACCTCTTATGGAAAAAGCGATGATTGGGGATACCAAACCGAAGAAGGCACGACCTATTGCTACGACCTTCATGCCACAATTCTTCACCTTCTAGGTATCGACCATCAAAAACTCACCGTCCGCCAAAATGGTATCGATCGACGTCTCACCGACGTCCACGGTCACGTCATTCAAGAAATTCTCTCTTAGTCAGCTTAGCATCAATCCACCCGATTCGCTTCAGATCACAAGCGGTCATTCACGGAGCGTTTCCTCCTTGCTCCGAAGCCGGTGAATCGACTTTTGCCACTCCGCCACTTTGGCTTCGGTATCACCCAACGCTTGGGGCTCCACTCGTTTTTCCCGATGATACCCAATATGCTTCATCCACTGCTGGCTTCGAAAACTCCTCTGGTCTTCTACTGCTCGGTAGAGAGGATCTTCTGCGAAAATCGTAGGGGTGGCCTCATCGACCTGAAGTCCCAAGGCTTTTAAAATCGTCTTCGCCATCACGAAGTGTCCTTCCTTACCTGGATGCACTCGGTCTTTTGAGAAAACCCGCCCACTCTCATCTCGCGCTTTTCGCATCTCAGAGTGCAAATCAATCACCTTGAGACCTTCTCGTCTGAGAGTCATCTCCCAAGACGCATACGCAGTCAGGACCTGATCATAATGAAACTGCCCTGGCTGAGCCACCCAATCGTAAATAGGAGGTGTGATCAGGTAGATTTGTTGAACCCCCGCATCTAGGCTCTCTTCGATTAATCGATTGACTCCATCTTTAAATGCTCTGAATCGTCGATCATCAAGTGGCTGATAAATGCCGCAATTCATTCCATAACAAGCAAAGACAACCTCAGGTTTTACTTTTTCTAAGAGCCGACTGTAGCGTTCAAAGAGACAAGGTCTTGGAAATCGTCCTCCTGCATGACCCTCTTCGCTTAGACCTGATACGGTCTCACTCGCGAGGCCAAGGGAATAAACATCGAATGATTGATCAGGATATCTCTTATTAAAATAGTAATTAAGATAGCCGACATAGGTGCCCGCCTGAGTAATACTATCGCCAAGGAAGACAATTCGCTTCCCCGCAAGCTTATCGACAATTTCGTCCGAATGGACGAGTTGGGATAGGAAGAGTAATAAACTGGAAATCCATTGAAGACGATTCAGAGTCATTGCAACCATGATAAAACGAAGACTCTTTGAATACGAGTCGTCCATTACTTTCCTTTCCGCATGAAGCTTTTACTCCTTTCTCTCCTCTTTGCATTGCCACTCTGCGGTCAAAAAAAAGCGAATTCCAAACACCTCGCACCCTTCCAATGGAATAATCAGCTTCCCAAACAATATGAAGAATTAGGAGTCCAACACCACACCTATGAAAGTAAGCTCAATCGCGCTCAAGTAGGTTATCACATCCTTCTACCCGAGCAATATCACGAGCAACCAATGAACCGGTTTCCAGTTGTCTACCTGCTTCATGGAGGACGCCCAGGAAACGAAAACAAGATTCTTAATCTCGTGGCCTTCATTCAACAAGCGCATCAACGCAAAGTGATCCCTCCGACGATTTACGTCTTTGTAAACGGGGGGCCCGTAAGCCACTACGATTATCCAAAATCTCTCGACAACTTGAACTCTGGGGAAGGGACAAAAGGAAACTCAACGTTTATTAAAGAACTCATCCCTCACATCGATCAAACCTATCGCACACTTGCGGTGCGTGAGGGTCGTTTCCTCGAAGGATACTCCCAAGGGGGGCGAGGGGCTTTGCGTGCTGGCTTCCGAAATCCAGAAATGTTCCAAGCGATCTCAGCTGGTTCAGCGGGAGTCGCGACCGAAAAGAAAATCCAACAAAATCAAGGAGCCGAAAGCCCCAAGATTCAATTCACTCCGGGAGATGATGCCTACACCCTCGCTCAAGAATACTCCAAATCTAAACTTAAAGAGTTTCCACTCGCACTGCTTCTCTACACCGGAAATTCAAAGGCTGATTTTAATTGGGAGGGAAATCTTGCTTATTCAGATTATCTGAAATCTTTGGATATCCCCCATCGTCATTTGCTGATCCCTAACGGCACCCATTCGGCCAAAAAATCTTACGAAATCTCTGGGGATAAACTTTTCGGATTCTTTGCCCCCTATCTAAAGGACGCTTTGAAAACGAAGTAGCTCCAATGTGTTTTTTGGCTTTCAGGGCAGCCCCCAAAAGCCGCCTACCTCACAAAATGTCCCTCAAATCTGTTGTCCTAGCGATTCTCTCCCTCACTTTTCTTTTCTCGAGGGCGGAACTCATTTCACAAGATCCCCATCCGCAGATTCTAAGAGTGATGACTTACAATACATGGTATGTCTTTGCGAAAGGAAAGGCCGAAGAGCTGGGCAAACAATGGATTGCCTCACAGTCACCTGATATTGTTGCCCTTCAAGAATTGACCAGCATCCAACCTGAGAAACTGGAGCAGCT
>JALRJZ010000056.1:0-2241 GCA_023261045.1 Akkermansiaceae bacterium | reverse complement strand
CACTCCCACAGCAGCCTCTTAAAAACTCAAGGTTTTTCCGTAGGGCTCACGAGTCGCTTTCCTATCACTGTGATTGAAAAAAAAGTGAAAGGAATGCACCACGGCTTTCTTCACGCGAAGGTGCAAGGACTCCACTTTTTTGTCATTCACCTCTCACCATTTGATTGGCGGACCCGATCTCAGGAAGCACAAACTCTCCTGGGAAAGATCAACCCGCTTCTGCAATCAGGACAACAAGTCATCGTTCTTGGAGATTTCAACGCCTCTTGCTCTGCGGACAAAAAGTGGCTCGACCAAAATACTGAGCTTTTAAATAAAACTGCAGAGTCAGATCACACCCATGCTCATCATCAAAATCTTAAGGAAGGAAAGTTTGACTACTCCGTGATGGAGCAATTCTTCAATGCAGGACTCATCGACACGACCTTGTCCTTCCTTCCAGATGATCCCTCCCAGCGCTTAAGCTTTCCAAGCGGAATCCTCGGTGGGAAAAAGAGCGCTCCCGAGAGAGGAGAGCGCATTGACTTTATCCTGAGCTCAAAAAAATTGGCTCAGCGAGTTCATCACTCCAAGATTGTAACCAAGGGAATCGTCAACCAAATCTCAGATCATTTCCCCGTGATCACCGATTTCCAACAACCCTTCGCTCAATAATCTTCGGGCGAAACGATTCTATCGAAACTCCGCGACTAATCTAAAGAATCTCGAAAGAGGTTCTCCAGCTTCAAAGGGTGCGGCCGAGCGGTATTTTACCGTCGCCAAACCATTGCCATGGTTCGTTTTAGATACGAGAACCACGTGGGCCTCGCCAGAGTTCCACAGACTTAAATCAGTGGCAGTCTCAACCCTAATAGAAACATCGTCCGCAGCGACTGCTCGCTGAAACGTGACGGTAACATAAGATTCCTCCAAGTCATCGACGAAGATCGATTCGAGGCCGATCTGAATCTGGGCGGAGCCCTGCCCTCCATCTCCATCACTCGTGCCAAGAGCGTATTCTAAAAGTCGCTGAAGACCATCTTGGTCCTGATCCTCGAGGCCATCGCCAACAAAACTGAGTTGATCCGTACCTGCAGGTGTGCCACCAATCAACGCACTACTGCGCCAATTCGCTGGATCACGATGGTCAGGTATTGCGTTATCAGTCGTCATGAGAACGAGACTATAGCCAGGAAATCCGGACTCGGTGGGCCACGGCAATTGGTCGTTGTAGGTGAAATCCTGAATCGTGACCCCAAGTGCATCGACTAAGTGGATCCTTTCACCCGCATTATCGAGCCGCGAAGTAGCAAACTCGCCCGCAATCATCGCGTTGTAAGCTGAACCATACCGTGCCTCAAAGGCGGCACGATTCTTAACAATTAAAACTTTTGCCCCTGATGCAAGAGTCGTTATCGAAGATCCGGTGAACGAAAAGGTCACACCAGCTTCGAAATGAACATCGGTGAGATCAATGCTTGTGGGTCCGATATTTGTGAGTTCAATCCATTCATAGTCGGAAGGGTCAGCAGAGACAGCAGACTCGATCAGTGAAGGTATCGCAGGAGCATAATGCACTTCACTCACAATCAAATTGCTCGCATCAGCAAGGTTGCCAACCAAAAAGGTGCCTTGGATTTCTCCCGACCAAGCCGTCAACCCCGTTCCGCTGCGGGCTCTTGCTCGGAGAATTGTCGTCGAATCAATCCTGACGGATGGACTGGTCAGAGCCTGTGCTGAAACACCGCCCCCCGAGAGTCGCGGATCTGAGCCATCGGTGGTGTAATAAACCGTTCCACCAGCTCCCGTAAAGGTGACATTCGTACCCGAGGCAATCAGCCCCGGCGAAAGACTAAAAGATGGCTGTGCTGTGTATTGGCTATCAATCCAGTTGACTCGAGTCGAAAGCCAATTTTTAAGAACGTTGACCTGGTTTGAATATCCTCCTGATGGCCGAACGCCCGTCCACCTATTAAAGTTTCTTTGCTGTGGGGAGCTCCCTAAGCCCGAGTTCACTCCAGCCGGGTCTTGAGAATCAAGTTGGGAAGCAAATTCATCAATAATACCGTGGATATTGGCCACCGAAAACGTCGTTTTGCGAAGTTGCTGCCAAAGGTCGGTATGCTCCTGGCGGAAATCCGGATTCTCGAGCGCCCTCCCCCACCATGGATAACGAGAATCGCTCCAAGTGCGGCTAGAATCCCCACTCCCATCCCAAGCTGAGGGGTTGTCATCCCGACCATCCGTCGAGCCCATCGTTCG
>JALRJZ010000055.1 GCA_023261045.1 Akkermansiaceae bacterium | reverse complement strand
CCTAGCAGGGCAGAGAATCGCTATCGTGGGCTCGAGTGGGGCTGGTAAATCGACGCTGTTTTCCATTCTCCTCGCTTATTATGACATTGATGGCGGGGTTCTTGAATTCGATGGAAGAGGGGCTTCTGAAATCCCTCTTTCCGAAAGACGTGGTGCGATGGCAGTTGTGCCTCAAGAGGTCTTACTTTTTGGTGGGACGATTCGGGAAAACATCGAATATGGAATGCCGGGAGCAACCCACGAGCAAATTGTGGCGGCTGCACAAAAGGCAAATGCTCATGAGTTTATTTCTAGTTTCCCCGATGGATATGAGACGATTGTCGGTCCTCGGGGAATGAAGCTCAGCGGTGGGCAGCGTCAGCGAATTGCAATCTCTAGGGCTGTTTTAGCTGATCCTAAATTCCTTCTTTTGGATGAAGCAACAAGTGCTTTGGATTCCGAAAGTGAACAGCTTGTCCAGCAAGCCCTCGATGAATTAATGAAGGGAAGAAGCAGTTTGATTATTGCGCACCGACTCGCTACAGTGAAGAGTGCAGATCAGATTTTGGTGCTCCATAATGGCAAGATTGTGGAAAGAGGAAATCATCAAGAGCTGATGGATGCCAACGGCAGGTATCGCCTCCTGGCAGAGACCCAGCTATTAACCTAACGAAGAGAATAAGAAGATGATAGATATGTTGGTGAGGCTCTACGATCTTCCTAAGAGTCAAGAGATTTACCATGAGGTTGAGAACTTGGGGGTTATCATCCGTCGGCCTGGTGCTTACGAGAAGCATATCGTTAGCTCCTTTATTCAAGAGCACTTTTCAGCGAAGTGGGTCAGTGAATTTGAAATCGCGTGTCATCGTCAGCCAATTTCTTCCTTCATTGCGACTCGAAACAGCGAGGTCCTAGGGTTTGCTTGCTACGAAACTTCCTCGAGGGGTTTTTTTGGCCCCACTGGTGTCTTGCAAACAGCGCGGGGCCTGGGGATTGGTAAGGCGCTTCTTTTGAAGTCTCTAGAAGCCATGTATGCTGAAGGTCACGCTTATGCTTTTATCGGAGGAGTGGGCCCAAAAGAGTTTTATGAAAAAGCGGTAGGAGCAATTGAGATACCTGGTAGCAATCCAGGAATCTACGTCGATATTCTCCCTGAAAAACAATCAAGCTAGTGACTGGCCAAGATCCCAAATTTGTTAAGAGCGCTTTTGCTAAAATCGCGGATCGCTATGTTTTGACCAATCATATCCTCAGCTTGGGTACCGATATTTTATGGCGTAAAAAGGTGGGCCGTTTGATCAAGAAACTGAATCCTTCGAATGTCTTGGATGTTGCGACAGGCACTGGAGATCTGGCTTTAGAGATCCAAAAAAGGTGCCCAGAAGTTGATGTTTTAGGTGCTGATTTTTGCCCGGAAATGCTCAGGCACGCTGCTCATCGAGGGGTGATTAAAACCCAAGTTGCGGATGCAATGAATCTCCCTTTTGGAGAAAATGAGTTTGATTTAGTCACAGTTGCTTTTGGACTGCGTAACATGGAAAACTGGCAAAAAGCTCTCTCTGAGATGAAGAGGGTGATTGCAAAAGGGGGGCATCTTTTAATCCTCGATTTTTCTCTTCCAAAGGGGGTGCTCAGAAAGCCCTACGGTTTTTATTTGAATCAGGTGCTCCCTAAGATGGCTGGCCTTGTTACCGGGGAGAGGCAGGCGTATGAATACTTGGCGACTTCAATCGAAAGGTTCCCGTCTGGTCAAAAGATGTTGAGGCTCTTCGAGCAGGAGGGGTTCAAAGATTGTCAGTGGTTTCCCTTAAGCTGTGGGGTTGCCTCGATTTATCTCGGCACAGCTTAACCTTGAGTGTGCTTGCGCTTGCACAGTGCGGGGAGAAGGGTAAATTCCCCGGGAATGACAACGATGGAAGCTGCTAATCAATGGGTGTGTGATCTTGTTCCCTATGAGCCGGGTAAACCAATTGAGGAGACTGCCCGTGAATTAGGGTTAGCCCCTGAAGATATCATCAAGCTTGCTAGCAACGAGAACCCTCTAGGCCCGTCGCCAAAAGCCAAGGAAGCGATGATTGCTGAGGTTGATTATGCGCATTTGTATCCAGATGGAGGTGGGTATAAGTTGAGAAGCGCTCTTGCTCAAAAGCATGATGTTGAGTTTGAGAATGTTGTTTTGGGAAACGGCTCAAATGAGATTATTGAGCTGCTCTGTCATTCCTTTCTTAAACCCGGTGTTTCGCTGATTGCCGCTGAGCATGCTTTTGTCGTCTATAAGCTCATGGCGACTCTTTTTGGGGCGGACTACATTGAGGTGCCTGATCCAGGATTTGTGCATGATTTAGACGCGATGGCCGATGCGATTACTCCCGAGACCCGCCTGGTCTTTATTGCGAATCCGAACAATCCGACTGGAACTCTTGTGAAGCAAGCGGAAATCGACCGGTTTATTGATCGATTGCCTGATCACGTAGTCGCAGTCTTTGATGAGGCCTACTATGAGTTTCTTGAAGAGGCGCCTGACACCCTCCGCTATGTGAGGGAAGGAAGAAATGTTTGTGTGATGAGAACCTTTTCAAAAGCACAAGGCTTGTCAGCATTGAGAATTGGTTACGGTTTTGCGCCGCCTCACATAGCCGGTTTGTTAAACCGCTCGCGACAACCTTTTAATGCGAATGCTATTGCTCAAGCTGCAGCGTTAGCAGCGATCAATGACCAAGAGCACATCGAAGCGACTGTGCAGAACAATAAGGAGGGGATTGCATTTTTTGAAAACGCTTTTGAGCAAAGAAACTGGGAGTTTATTCCAAGCCATGCTAATTTTGTGTTAGTGAAGGTAGGAGATGGCGATCATGTCTTTCAGGAGCTGCTTAAAAAGGGTGTGATTGTCAGGGCGATGAGGGGATACAAGCTCCCTGAGTGGGTTCGTATTTCCGTTGGGACTCCTTCTCAGAATCAGCGTTGTCTGCAAGAGTTGGATGCATTGCTAAGTGATTTTTGAGCTCATCTGTGATGGATACAACAATTGTCGCAATTGCTAGTCCAATTGGCACAGGTGCCGTCTCGTTAATCCGTCTTTCTGGGGTTCATTCTTTAGAAATTGCCCGACGTGCAATTGGTCGAGGGAGTTTGCCTTTGGCCCGTGCTGCAGGACTCCGTAAGATACGGGATCACGCAGGGCTTGTCCTAGATGAGGGGGTTATGGTCTGTTTTCTTGGTCCTCATAGTTACACCGGGGAGGATGTCGTTGAATTTACTGGCCATGGTGGGGTGGCAGTCACAAAAAGAGTTCTGGAACGACTCATTGAGGTCGGTGCACAGCCCGCTCAACCGGGTGAGTTTACTCAACGGGCTTTTATGAACGGTCGGATGGATTTGACCCAGGCTGAGGCGGTGATGGATTTGATATCAGCGCAGACGTCACTTGCGATGCGTTCTGCCTCTGAGCAACTTGAAGGACGCTTGGGACAAATCGCTAATGAGATGCGTTCGGTGCTTCTTGGTGCGACTGCTCAACTAGAGGCATATATTGATTTCCCCGAAGAGGATATTAACCCAGAAGTTGGTACTGCCTTACAGAAGGTCCTTAGCAACGAGCTTGAGAGGGTGGGTGATTTGCTAAAGACCTCCTCTCAAGGTCGGATTTTGAGAGAGGGTGTGAGGACCGTGATTTATGGTGAACCTAACGTTGGGAAATCAAGTTTACTCAATCACTTGCTAGGTTATCAGAGGGCCATTGTGAGTGCCCGTGAAGGGACCACGAGAGATGTCATTGAGGAGGTCATTAATATCCGAGGTATTCCATTGCGATTAATCGATACCGCAGGCGTTCGCGAATCCGATGATGAGATTGAAAAGGAGGGTATCGAGATGACCCGGGAGCAACTGTTACGTGCTGATCTTGTTTTGGAGGTGAAGGATTTGGGGCAACCGTTTAGTGAGTCCAAAGCCGTTGTGCCCGAGGGAGTAAGAACCCTGATGGTACTCAATAAAAAGGATCTCGAGTGTTCGAGTTGGGATGGTATCCAGGGAGTGAGAATTTCTTGCGAAACAGGTGAGGGATTTGGTGATCTGGAGGAGGCAATCACACGCTTGTTAGAGCTTGATGAGGATTCTTGGGGTGTCCATTCGGTTGCAGTCAACGCAAGGCATCAATCGTGTCTCCTTAGAGTTCAAACTTCGTTGGCGGCAGCAGTGGCGTCGATGGGAATGTGCGAAGCTCCTGAGTTTACTTCATTGAGTCTTCGCGAGGCTCTCAGTGGGATCGGAGAAATCGTAGGGATGGTCGATACTGAGGAGATCTTGGGGGAGATTTTTGGTCGTTTTTGTATCGGAAAATGAGGTCAGTTTTTCGATCAGTTGAGTGGCTTGTAGGACTCAGTGCGATTCTCTTTTTTGTCTTTGGGAATTACGTGGCGCCTTATTATGAGAGCCTTTTTGTTCAGTTTGATTCAGAGGCGGAGGGCTTTGCTATGAGTTGTATTGCAAAATGGATCTCCGGAGGATTAGTGAGTTTTTTAATTCTAAAGATGATTTGGCGATTGAAAACGCGATGAAACCTTGATTGGTGAACGGATTGCGCGATGATAACCTTCAATTAAGTGATGTTGAGAAACTGTCCAACGTGGTTGATTCTTGTAGGGATGTTGCACGCTGAAATTCCTAGGGAAGAGCAGCTTAAGCAAGAGCTTGGATCTGGCGATTTTAACGTTCGGCAGGATGCGACAATTGCGATCTGGAGAGAGGGGGATCGTGCGTTAGATTTTTTGGAAGAATTGGCATTAGGAGATGATCCAGAAATTGCGCTGAGAGCGGGAGATTTAGTCCTTAAGATTCGATCTGGGCTCAAACCGGAAACGTCCGCTGATGTGGTAGAACTCGTTGGGCAGTTTTTTGCAACGAAAGCGACGCTTCGCTCAAAAATAGCAGTCTTAGAAAAGCTACAACGCCTGGAAAAGTACGAGTTTATTATGAGGCTTCGTAGCTTGGAAGATGATCGGTTAGTGATTGAACGAGCTGATGACATCATCAAAGAAGTGCTGCCGATTTTAGTGAGGCAGTTTGCTTCCGAAGAAAAGTATGATGAGGTGAAGTCTCTCTTGAGACTCGGCACAGATTATCAATCAATGATTGCCTATGCCAACCTTCTTAATCAGTTGGGAGAATTAGAACAGGAAATTGAGCGCCTGAGAATCGCACAAAACTCTCAAGACCAACAAAGGTATCTGGCATGTCTGAGAGTCCAAGGGAATGCCTCTCTTTTGTTGGAGGAAGCCCAGCGCCTTGGGGATGAACAAGCGATTGCTTTGGCTTCACTCATTTTGGGGAATCACCTCCCTTATTTTCACTACTTAGTAAAGCATCGGAGCGTTGATCTTTCAGCGAGGAAATATTTGGACTGGACGATTGCCACTGGCGAAAACGATTTGAACAAGGCTGATAAGATCGTTGAGTCGATTGTTCATTTGACTCAAAGTAAGGAAGAGGTGGATTCTGCAAGAATGTATCTTTTGCGAATGGGTTTGCCGGAATTGGTCCTCGAGGGAGTCAAAGATGACGAGGTGGATTTTTTATACAGCTATTATTTAGGCCAAGAACAGTATGGAAAGGTCCTCTCTGTGTTTGGGCTAGTTGACGATCAGCTAACTGAAGAATGGCTGAATGATCAGCGTGAGCAAATTTCAAGTAGCCAAGATCGCAGCCGAATTGGTGCTCGCCTTGGTACGGTTGCCAGCTTTTACGAGGGTCGTGGAATGCTTCCTGAAGCAGTTCGCTGCTGCCAAGTGTTGGTGGATGCCGTGAGGGGTGATGAGGATACCAAACTCTCAAGCTGGTTTTCCTATTTGATGAATTACTGCCCTAAGGCGGCTCTTTTGAGCCTTGCTAACGAAGTGGATCACAATGGTTACGACCTCTCCTTGGCAATTGATGATATTTTTCGTTCTTCTGATTTTCAGTGGACTTTTAGTAAGCTCAAAGAGCTGTATCCGGAGCAAAAACTCCAAGATGCTCTCATGACGGCGGCATCATTTGGGATGGTCGGACGAGGGTCTGGACATGTCCTCTTTGTCACAGAAAAAGTCTTTGAAGATGTTCAGAATCGAATCCTTGAAGAGGTGCTTTCTTCTTCAGAAAAGCAGGAGGGACTCAAGAGGCTTTATTCGATGGCAAGGTTTCGTGATTGCGAGAAGGATTTATTGAGATTTGGTAAGCTTCTAGACGAGAGTGGGGAAGAGCGGCCACTTGCAGTGAAGGGGCAAATCGAAGTGACACGAATGAGGTTTAAAGAAGCAGGGGAAGTTTTCCAAAAGGTTGAGTATGATGCAAATGCGAGTGGTTTTCAGCTTTATTATAAGGGGGCCGCTTTAAGAAAAGCGGGTCTTGTCGGAGGCGAGGATCTCTGTCGGAAGGGTCTGCTTCTAAGTAAGGGGGGAAGTGAGGAATTAGTGAACTATGCCCGTATCGAAGGTCAGTTCCATTTTGATCAGCAAGCATCTGAGTATTTTCGCAAAGCATTGCTACGACTTGATTTGTCAGATAACGACACGGGTGACTTGGAGAACGTCGATTTCATTCTGAGCTATCTCGCGGCAGACGCTCTTAAATGTAAATCTTGGAAAGTTGCCCGTTCTCTCTGGGAGGCTGTTGCTTGGCACACCGATCAATCTGGTTCGATTTATAATCTTAGAAGCCGCTTTTATATTTTACTCTCGCAAGGAGCCTTGGCTCGTCAGTCAAATGATCTTGTGGGTGCGGTGAAGGCCTTGAGTCGAGCGCACGCCATCATTCCCCGTGACGGTTATCTCGCAAATGACTTTTTTCCTCTCCTTCGTGAGCTTGGTTTTAATGAGCTACACGACCAACTCTTTGCAACTTCAGCAAGGGAGTGTCGCGCAGTGATTCGCAGGTATCCAAAGGATGATAATGCCTATAATAATTTTGGTTGGTTAGCTTCGAGGGCAAATCGATGCCTCGATGAAGCGGCGCAATACATGGAGGAGGCGTTGAGGCTTGAACCAAGGTCATCCGCTTATTTGGATACCTTAGGAGAAATCTATTTTGCTCAAGGAGATCGGGAGCAAGCAGTTCGTTGGAGTGACTTGTCTCGGAGTTATGAGCTCTCGGATGTCGAGTTGCAAAGTCAGAACTTACGCTTTCGATTTGGTGCCTTTCCACTGCCCTAAATCAATAGAAAACCCGCTCAATTTAGAGCGGGCTTCCAAGGTTAATCTGCCTCACCGTCCGTGGCGCATGAGCCGCATTCCCGAAGCCCAATAGGTTGGGGGTATCCATCGGTCTTCTGTCTTCCAATCAAGGCGTGACATCAAACCTTTGGGGCCACCCCCATTTTTAATAATATCGGGTCGGCCAATCAACCACTTCTGGCGTATGAGGCAGACGCAAGAAATTAACCTCGGATAAGGTTTGTTGCAATAAGTTTTAAAAGCGAAATCTCTGTCAAAAGACCGAAGTCCGAGCTGCTAGGATGTCAATAGCTTGAGTATTCCGGATTTCAGAGCAGAAAACTCTTTAGTTCGTTTCGAAATCCGCTTGAGTGTACATTTGGCTTGCCGGGCGGTCACTCGTCTTTGCGCGAACCTCTTTGACGAATGAAGGTTGAACTTGTGTTGCGCGGTTACTCCAGTTGGCTCGGATAAAGGTGGCAATATCAGCGAGTTTTTCGTTTGTCATCGAAGAGCGTTGAACGAGACCGGGCATGAAAGCTGGAGATTGAAATTCTTTTCCATTGATTTTGATGGGGCCAGTGAGCCCGTGAAGCAAAACGCGGATCAATCGTTCTTGGTCGCCCACAACCCAATCAGAACCCACAAGATTGGGGCCTAATCCGTCGAGTCCTTCTCCGTCTGGTCCATGGCATCCAAAGCAGCCAGCCTCGGTGTAATAAAGTTTCTGACCTCGTTCAAATGAGGCGAGGTGCTCCCCTTTGAGAAGCGACGCTGGATTGACTTCCAATTGAGGCCCTTTCATTGATTCTTTGACCCAACTTACAAAAGTTTTATCAGCGTATTGACCTTTATTGACCGAATCAAATAGGGCCGCGTTTTTTTCGAGACCCGCGATTGCTGCCTCCTTGACGAACTTGTTTTTGCTATGGGACGATAGAAGCTTTACTAGGGAATGTTGAGCATCTTGAAGGGTGATTGATGCAAGAGATCGAGCTTGATAAGGGAGGGTGAATGGTGCTGCTGGAACTGCCGCAATGGCCTGCGCGAGCTTAGCTCGCTCTGATTCTGGAAGCGAAAGAGAGGCGTAAAGTGCACTTGCGATGAGCTTCTGATGACTCGATGAGAGTGCTTTTTGCAGATCCTGGGCTGTGAGAGTGCCAAGCCCCTCAAGGGTCCAAATAAGATGAATTGACTGAAGGGGTTTTGTGGAGGCTCGTGAGAGAGCCTCCCTGATTGGTCCTGAGGGACCTTTTTGTTCAATGAGAAGTTTTTGTGCTAAATCTCGAATGCTCCCGACGGGACTCGCTAAATAAGCGATTAATTCATCTGTTGAGGAATTGGTGAGATCTGGAGCTTTCTCTAGGGCTTTGTGTGTTGATCTGATACGGTAGATACGACCGTGACCAAAACCTGGTCCCTCAAGCCCTCGGTCAAGAGTTTGCCCCCGTAGGTAAGTTGTCATATATGTTTTGTGCTGGATGATGCCATGATACATATCCAAGATGTAGAGTGTCCCATCCGGCGCATTGTAGAGATTGACAGGGCGAAATCTTTCGTCAGTTGATGTGATGAAATCCCGATTTGGGATAGGATGAGTTCCTGATAAATTGCCTTCAAGCTCGTCAATCTTGATCATTTTAATCAGCTGCGCGGAGGATTCACAGACAAATGCGTTTCCATTGAATTCAGAAGGGAAATTATTTCCCCGATAAATGACTGGCCCACACGCTCCGGTGGCATTTGTGAGTTTGAAAGTCTTTGGGTCAATCGTATTTGAGGTGTAGCCATTGAGAGTTGAAATGTAAGCCCGATTTAAACCTGGAGTGACTCTTCCGGGGTAAACGGCATTTGAGCCGACCCTCGTGTCCATTTTCGGTTTATTTTTGACGGACTGGTTTCCAATCAAAAGATTAGGGAGAGTTTGGTCAGCTACTAAGAGGGTGCTATTTGAATTGTGAAAAATCCGACCAAAATCATCCTTGGTGATACCCCATTGCCCTCGGTTTGACGTTGGTTCGCTAATGAGGTTGCCATTGATCCATTTGTAACGAGTCGCTGACTTTGAGTTGTAAAGCCAGTTGTCGATTCCGAGCATGAGGCCATTGGGTTTGTGCTCCACATTGCCCCCGGAAGCATAGCGCTCATCGACAACCTTTGGCGTGCCCTTTACCTGATCTCCATGTCGTTCAGCGAGGTAGAGATGAGTTTGATCGGCGTAAAGAACCCCTTCTGGAACAAGGGTAATGGCCCTCGGTAAAAGAATATTGTCTAAAAAGGTCGTGCGTTTGTCGATCCGACCGTCCTTGTTTGTGTCTTCTAAAATGGCAATTCTTCCCGTTGGGTTGTCCTCGCCGTTTCCATCAATATCAGGCATGTAGCCCCGCATTTCGCATACCCAAAGCCTTCCTTTTTCGTCGAAAGTTAACGCGACTGGTTTCTCAACGAGAGGCTCTGCGGCGACCGGTTCGATCATGAATCCTTTTTCGACGGTAAAAGCTTTGAGGGCATCCTCGACTGAAAGAACAGGAGCATCCGGGATTAATTCCTTAGGAACGATCTCATTCATTGAATGATGGTTTGATCGGTCGCCGTTTTGAGCCTGGCTTAAACACGTTGCAGCAAGACTAAGGAACAAGACGATTTTGGGCTTGGGCATATGTAAATTTACGTCTTACGAACGAAAAAACGATCGAAAATCTTGAAGAAAGAGCATCTTGTTCATCGACATTGAACAAGAGTTCAACAAAATGGTGGGAATGAAATGCCTCTTCCTCTTTTTTATCAGTTTTTTGGTGGCCCAAGCAGAAGATCTCTTTGATGGGCTTTCTCTCAAAAATTGGGGGATTCAGGCTGCTGAAAAAAAATGGTGGAGAGTCGAAGATGAGGCCGTTGTTGGTGGATCTCTGGCCGAGAAAATCCCGCATAATACGTTCATTACAACTGCCAAAAAATATGGCGACTTTGAGCTCACCTTGGAGGTGATGGTCACGGGGAATCATCCCAATGCGGGGATCCAATTTCGCAGTGAACGCATTGAAAACCATCATGAGATGATTGGTTACCAGTGCGACGTAGGTCCAGGGTTGTGGGGGCGCCTTTACGATGAATCTCGAAGAAGGAGATTTCTTGTCGAATTGAAAAGCAAGGAAGCTTCGCAAGCCGCTAGAGAGGGGTGGAATCGCTGCCGAATTCGTTGTGAAGGTTCAAGAATTCGGATCTGGATCAATCAGATCCTCACTTGTGATTTCACGGAGACAGATCCAACCATTCCTCTGAAGGGTTATATTGCGCTCCAGGCACATAGCGGGGCACCTTTTGAGGTGCGTTATCGTCGCATCCAGATCGTGGAATTCTAAGCGCTTCGGATGATCTGAGAGAGCTTACTCTCGCTGAAGTGTGATCTTTTAGATGATGGGCAAGCATGGGTGATCTTGGGCCTCGCCTTCAAAAGAGCTTTACGGCGTCTTTTGGTGGAGAACTTTGAATGCTCCATCCGCACCGAGTTGATTTCCTTTTTCAAGAAAGGTCGCTTGAGTCATGTAATTGATCGTCTGAAGACCGATTGCTTCGGTCCATTTCATAAGATCTGGGAAAAAAACATCAAAAGTGAGGTCTTGTTTCCCTGGATTTTGATAGGCTTCCGGAGGATAGAAACGCATATGGTGGCAATAGCTCCTCACAGTGCCTAAGGGCCTTCGATGATAGTTTTCTTTCTGATCTCCCCCGTAATCAATGGTGAGAATCTCTCCGCATTGGAAAAGAGTGAGATTTCGATTGATCCAGTGATGAACGCTTTCAGCAACTTCGAAGCGAGTCGGAGGAGAGTCAAAGAGAAGCGAGTCTGGTTTCTTTTGGATCGGCAACCAATGTTCTTGGCGCGAGTCGTCTAGAAAAAGTTCTTCATGCTCTGAGCGAAAGATCCTCACCGGAAACGCATCGAAAAACTCATTTGAAATGATTAATCCTCGGCCTGAGGTCTCTTTGAGGGCCTCGTTGAGAGTTGTGTGCCAATGGCCTTTTGGATTGAGCTCTTTCTGGCGCCTTGCCAGCGAGGGAGAAACTTCAACGAAGTGATACTTCAGTCGTTTTCGTTTTAAGTAGGGAAGGTTGCGGCGCAGATCGTGAGCAAGTGTGCCGTCTCCAGGTCCTAGTTCAATAATGGGTAAAGAGCAACCCCAGCGCCCCCAAGCCTCTAAAATCCAGTTTGAGATTCGTTTGGCTAGCCTGCCATCAAGCTTGGGGGTTGTTGTGAAATCACCTCGTGGACCAAGAATGGCGCTTGAGTCTGTGTAATAACCTCGTGGGCCGTAGAGAGCCTCCGCCATGAAGTGATCGAAGCGCGTGAGTAAGGCATCAGGCATTTTTTACAAGCGCTTCACATCCTCTGATGTCGAGTTTTCCTGAGGCGAGAACGGGAATGGTCTCGACGGGAATGATTTTTTTCGGGCACCAAAGCGAAGGGATGCCGCTATCCATCAATTTGTATCGTAGATCGAGGCTTTCCTGTTCAAGGGCTTGGCCAGATACCGTCGACAAGACAGCGATTGCTTCACCCTTTTTCTCGTCCGGAATACCAATGACGGCAATACGACGTTCTTCCTCATGATCGAGGCCTAGGATTCGGGTGATGGCTGATTCGATAGTTTCATGCGGAACCATTTCTCCTCCGATTTTTGAAAATCGCGAGATGCGTCCTTCAATGATCAAAAAACCATCAATGTCGAGCCGGCCAATGTCACCCGTTTTGAACCAACCTTCCGAATTGATGACTGTTTCGGTGATTTCAGGTTTGTTCAGATACCCTCTAAAGACATTTGCCCCCTTGATCCAAATCATTCCTGAATGATCAAGAGGAAGCTGCTGATCGGTCGCAGGATGAGTGATTCTCAGTGCGATGCCGGGAAGGGCTTGGCCTACAGTTCCGAAGCGTTGCGATGGAATCTGAGGTAGATTGGAATCACGAATCTCAAGTTTCAGATTCACAGTCGCCGCTGGAGAGGTCTCTGTGAGGCCGTAACCTTCTAGGGGGAGGATGTGGAACTTATCTTCAAAGGAGCGTGCAAGGCTATCGGGCAACTTCTCCGCCCCGGTAATCACGTAACTCAGAGAAGAGAGTAGATCAGAATCAATTCTGCGCATATATCCCCGTAGGAAGGTTGGCGTTGTCAGCAAAAGATCGATCCGGTGGATGCTAACGAGTTCTGCTAAACGTTTGCTCTCGAGTGGAGTCGGGTAGGTGACGAGATCGAGCCCTTCAATGATTGGGAACCAGAGAGTCGCGGTGCTTCCAAAGGAATGAAAGAGAGGGAGGCAGCCAAGGATTTTGGAATTTTTATGGAGCTGAATCTGTTTTCCGAATTGGCACACGTTGGCCAAAATATTGCGGTGAGTCAGCGGAACTCCTTTAGGTTCTCCGGATGATCCTGAAGTAAAAAGTAAAACGGCTTCATCATTTCCCTTTGACTTGCCAATGCCAAGCAGGCGACTTGTGATCTGAATTGGTAGGAGTTTACCCAGAAGAGTCCACTTCACGATACTCTTCTTAATATTTGGAAGAATTCGTTCTACGAAGAGAAGGTCACGATTTGGGGGCCACGGAAAATCAGGTACCTTGCGCACAAATGGATCGGCCGTAAT
>JALRJZ010000054.1 GCA_023261045.1 Akkermansiaceae bacterium | reverse complement strand
AGTGCCTTCTCTCATCGAGGCTCGTTCATTGAAGGTTTTAGGGCCAATTTCTTTTGAAGAGGGAGTTGTGATTAAAGGGGATGTGAGTATCAAAAATGCGGGTAAAAGTAGGAAATCCGTGGCGAAAGGGGTTTACGAAAATCAGGTGATTTTGCTCTAGATTTTACAATTTCGCTATTCTGATTTTGTTGCTTGTAACTCAGGAATCATTACTGCAAACGGGCCTTAGGAATATGAGCAATCTTGATATTTCATACCCCGAGCCTGGTTATCAGGCCCTCATTTTTGATCTTGATGGGACCCTTGTGAATTCAATGCCTGCGCACTTCAAGGCTTGGTGTCTTGCGCTTGAAGATCATGGAAGTCCCGGAGTCTTTCCTGAAGATGTTTTTTACGCAATGGGAGGACGACCAAGCCGAGATATCGTAGAAATCATCAATGGAGAGAGGGGTTTGAAACTTGACCCAGAAAGAGTAGCGCTTTCGAAAAAACGTCACTTCATGAAGGAACTTGATCGTCTTGAGCTCATCGAAGAAATCGCGAGTTTTGCGAGAGAAAATCGGGGGAAGGTTCCCATGGCGGTTGCGAGTGGAGGATCTCGTGTCGTTGTTGAGAAGACCTTGCAAGTCATGGGGATTTCCGATTGGTTTGATGAAGTGGTTTCCAGTGATGAAGTGGCTAATGGAAAGCCAGCTCCTGATGTCTTCATTGAGGCGGCAGCTCGTCTAGGAGTCAGCCCTAGTAATTGTGTCGTCTTTGAAGATGGCCGTGCTGGAATCGAGGCGGCAATTTCTGCTGGAATGAAGGTCGTCACCGTGCCGACTCAATTTAATGTTCAGTAAGAGAAAAAATCTTTTTTGTCTTTTTGAATAAAAAGACAAGCGATCGAGTTTCATTCATATGATGAACAAGATCGTTTTCGCCGCCTGCTTGATTGCCAGTTTAGTTCTTCCTAGCTGCACCACAAGCCACGATCAATTTGGACAAGCGCATCAATCAGTGGATTCTGATGCCGTTGCTCTCGGGCTTGGTATCGTGGCGCTTGCAGCTCTCGCTGCGTCAGATGATTTAGCCTATGAAGACCACTGTGATGGGCATTCTTCTCATGGTTATGGCAGGTCAATCCGGCGCGATCGGGGTCAACTGACCCATTCGCTGAATCATCGGGATATCCGCTATTCTGGGGATCATCAACACTATCACTATTAAGAAGATTGATCGTCGAACTCCAGGAGAAGGTCGTAGACGGGACTCAGTATAAGTCCTGAGCCGAAGTTTCCAGGGTTTAATGTCGTTTCGCGTCGGTTTGTTCCCGTTTGCGAACCACCTAGGTTGTTTTGAAGCGAAGTGGTTTTGGTGCCTCATTCTTGGGCAAAGAGAGATTTCATGTGTTGTTCAACAGCTTGTTGATAGAAACATTGAGAAACGGCGGCTTGATTAATCTCTAGTGCTTGTGACGGATGCTGGCCTCAGGTGATCGTTCTGAGGTTCAGAATTTTGGGGTTCAGGCCAAGATCTCTTTGATGACTTTGGCTGGCTCTACGCCGGTTAGGCGCATATCGAGTCCTTGGAATTTTTTGGAAAATCGATGGTGGTTAATTCCGAGGAGGTGAAGAAGGGTGGCATGAAAATCTCGAACGTGGACGACGTCCTTAACGGCATTGTAACCAAGCTCATCAGTTTCTCCGTGACTGAGGCCAGGCTTGATCCCGCCTCCTGCCATCCACATCGAGAATCCTTTGATGTGATGGTCCCTTCCGGCACCTCCCTTGCCCTGAAACATTGGAGTGCGTCCGAATTCGCCACCCCAGACTACCAGAGTGTCTTCTAGGAGTCCGCGTTGTTTGAGGTCGGTGAGGAGTGCGAAGGTGGGTTTATCGGTGAGACCGCAACAAATTTTCATGTATTTATCGAGGTCCCCATGATGGTCCCATCCTCGATGGTAGAGTTGCACGAAGCGGGTTCCTTTTTCAAGAAGGCGACGTGCTAGGAGGCAGTTTGAGGCAAACGAGCCATCTCCTGGTTTGGCGCCATACATATCGAGGGTTTTTTGAGATTCACTCGAAAGGTCGGTGAGTTCAGGAACTGAGGCTTGCATTCGGAAGGCCATTTCATAGGCACTGATACGGGTGGCAATCTCAGGGTTGTCGACCAACTTGTTGCGCTGAGAGTCAAGTCTTCTAATCGTCCTGATTAGGGCGTTTTGATGGTTCCGGTCAACACCAGCAGGATTGGATACATAGTGAACGGGATCGCCGCTTGAGTTAAACTCAACCCCCTGAAATTCCGATGGGAGAAATCCGGAACCCCATTGGCGGGAAGCGATCGGTTGTGGATTGCGCCCACCTACTGAGGTAAGGACGACAAATCCAGGAAGGTCCGATGACTCAGAGCCAAGTCCATAGTTGATCCACGAACCCATTGACGGCCTTCCGCTTATTGCGGTGCCTGTGTTCATGAAAGTGTGGGCGGGATCATGATTGATCTGCTCGGTCACCATTGAACGAATCACAGAAATATCGTCGGCCATCTTGGCGTGATAGGGCATGTAGTCGGAGATAAACTGCCCTGATTTTCCGTGCTTCTGGAATCTGGTGAGGTGACCCTGAACTTTTAGTTTTTGCCCTTGGAGTTGGGCGATCGGCTGGCCATTGGTAAAAGAGTCAGGCATGGGTTGCCCATTGAGTTTATTCAACTGAGGTTTAAAGTCGAAGGTCTCGAGATGAGAAGGGCCACCGGCCATGCAAAGAAAGACGACTCTTTTGATCTTGGGTTTGTGATGGGGGAGTCCTGAGAGTCCAGGATAGGTAGATACGCCCTCTTGAGCCTGAACGAGCTGTGAGAGAAGGGCTGCGGAACCAAAAGATAAACCAGTATTGCTAAGGAAGGTCCGCCGGTTGATGTAGTTGTAAATGGGAGTCATGGAAGCAGGGAGAGATTTAGTTGCGGGTGGTGGTTTCGCTGAGATTTAGGATAGCCCGAGTGACGGTGGTCCATGAGGCCAATTCGACTGCGTCGAGGTTTTCAGGTGCCAGGCTGAGTCCAACGTTGATCAAGGCCTTGGCTGAGTCGGGATTTTTTTGGAAGTCCGACTTTGCGTAGGTAAAAAGTTCCCCGAGTTCTTTCCGCTCTTCTTCGGATGGGGATCTGTTGAGTGCGATTATAAAAATGTGATCGAGGCGCTCGCGCTTCTCTTTGACGAGCACTCTTTGAGCTAGTGCCCGTGCGGCTTCGACAAAGGTAGGATCGTCATCGCGGCCACCGGGGTGTTGGAACGAGGTCGCTTGGCCATGCATTCCTCCCGAGTGGGTGAGTCAAAAGCCCTGAGCATCGGGTGAAGGAACTGCCGCTGCCAATGCATATAAACGCTTCGGCGGTAGATGCTCTCGCTGCTGTCCTGTCGATATTTCCGGGGTGGGAAATTGAGGTGCCGGTAATAGCCTGCGGGTTGGTAGGGTTTGATCGAAGGGCCTCCGGTTTTGTTGACCAGTAAACCAGAAACAGCAAGAGCATTGTCCCGGATCATCTCTGCGGGTAGGCGATAACGCGACTGGCGTGCGATCAGCTCATTGTAGGGGTCTCTTTCCTGAAGCGACGAAGGGGTGAGCGAGCTTTGGCGGTAGGCACGTGAGGTCACGAGGAGTCGAATCATGTGTTTGAGATCCCAACCTGATTCATAGAATTCGACAGCAAGCCGGTCTAGAAGTTCAGGGTTCGAGGGTGGAACACCCTGCCCACCAAAGTCTCCAAGAGATCGAGAAAGCCCGGTGCCAAAGTAGAGATAAAAGAGACGGTTGGCTATGACCCGGGCCGTCAGACCACCGATACCCTCGTTCGGGTCGGTTAGCCAGTTGGCCAGATCGAGCCGGTTTTGCCGACTCTGCTTCTTGATCTGGGGCATAAAGTGAGGGACTGCGGGTTGAACAACATCGCCGGTTTCGTCCAGCCAGTTTCCACGCGGGAGGATCTTTCTTATCCTCGGTGTTTTAAGGGCAACTGTCACCATGGTGAGGCGTCCTTCGGAATCGATCTTTTTTAAGTCAAAATCGACTTTCTTCCACTTGTTGAGATCATTCTCACTCATTAATGAGGCCAGAGTGTCTTCGTTGATTTTAAGGGAATCTAGGATTTCCTTTTTCTTCAGAGGATTGTTTTCTTTAGGAAGTTGTTCCTTTTGCTTGGAGATGTCCGAAATTAAACGTGAAATTTCTGTTCTCTTTCCTTTAGACAGTTCATCGAGCAATATATTGAGGGCGTTCATCTTCTCCCTTTGCTGACGGTTGAAAACCCTGATCTCGGGAGGTCGGCGTGTTGGAAGTGAGTTGGTTCCCGACTTGAAATGACTTTCGTCATCTATGTCTGCAAAGAATGCTCCTAGGGCGTGAAAGTCCTTGGCTGTGTATGGATCATACTTGTGGTCGTGACACTGGGCACATCCCACGGTTGCACCCATCCAGACGGATGAAACGTTACGTACGCGATCAGCTTCGTAGATGGCTCGGTATTCGGCCGGTTGTAGTCCACCTTCATGAGTTGTTTGAAGAAGGCGATTGTATCCGCTTGCCACCTGTTGATCTTCCGTCGGGTTTGGGAGAAGGTCGCCAGCCAGTTGTTCTCTCGTGAACTGATCAAAGGGGAGATTCATGTTGAATGCGTTGATTACATAATCGCGGTAAGGAGAGATGTTGTGATCCTGATCTCCGTGGTAACCCACGGTGTCGGCGTATCGAACAAGGTCTAGCCAGTAGGTAGCCAGACGTTCACCGTAAGCGGGGGATGCCAAGAGGTGGTCAACTTCGTCCTTGATGGCTTTCTGCTCATTGGTTGCAAAGGAGCTAGTGAAGCGCGCGGCATCTTTCGGCGTGGGAGGCAGACCGGTCAGGTCGAAATGAAGTCGGCGAAGCAAAGTAACTGGATCGGCATCTGCCGATGGAGGTAGATGCTCGGTTTCAAGGCGATGGAGAATGAACTGGTCCACCCAGTTTGTTGGCCAGAGCTCTGTTTTAACGGAAGGAGCGGGATGCTTGATCGGATTTTTGTAAGTCCACGGTTCATCATATTTGGCGCCCTCGGTAATCCATTGTCGTATCAGGTCGATTTCCTTTTTGGTTATTTTCTTGTGCGATTGCGGGGGCGGCATGATTTCGTCGGGGTCGGACTCTAGTATTCGAATCATCACCTCCGATTCATCTGGCTTTCCCGGGGCGATAGGAGTGGCAAATTCTCCACCTTCAGTGGCTCCTTCGAAGGAATCGAGCCTCAGCTCGGCTTCACGTTTTTCCTCATCTGGGCCGTGGCAGTGAAAGCACTTGTCAGAAAGAATGGGACGGATGTCTCGATTGAAGTCAACGGAGCCCGTAAGCTGCAGAGGTAAGGCCAACGTGAGCAGGATATAATTCATGGCGTGAGTCATGATCAATAAGCTTTTAGATTACGAACAGACGAGGGGAAATCTTGGAATAAAAAATGGCCGCGGTTTCCCGCAGCCATTTGACTTAAAGTCATACTAGATGAATTGCTCTAGGCAAAGAGAGGTTTCATGTGTCGCTCCAACAGGTTATTGGTCACACATTGAGAAATGATTTCTTCGTTTGTCTTTAGAGCGTCGAGATAGCGATCGCCCATCTGAGCTGCGATCTTGAAGCCGACGTGCAGTAGCTGACGAACGTTAGGGTTGTATGCGGGGTTGCTTTGATCGTGAGTCAAGGCGCTGACATATTGTTCACTCGACCAAGCATTGACTTCCTCGATCGGTGGAAGCTTGGAGTGATCGATATCAATGACGGTTGCGTAAGGTTCGCAAAGGGCCTCCTTTTTCTCGAGGGCCTTCGCATAGATTTCTTTGGCAAGTTCAAGACCGTCTCCACCTGCAGTAGCCAGACCAATGACTTCTTCGAGCCAGTTGGTTCCGGCGGTCTTGATGTGAAGGCCAGCGCCTGTCCGGGTAATGGCCTTTTTGATAGGCTCGTATATGGAGAACTTGTCAGACCCCGAGTGAACCGAGAGTTTGAGGGTTTCCGGTAGACCGTAGGTTTTGATGGCGTGAGCGAGGACCGAGAGGTCATCGTTGAATTCTTGTTCGAATTGAGCAACGTCACCCACGTAATCCACACCTTTGTTGAATCGACCGGTGAATTTCGGTGCAATGGTCTGGATGGGGATGCCCTGATCGGCGATGGCGGCGAGAATAATGAGCATCTCGGCAGGGACCTGGGGCTTATCAGTTTCATCCATGGAGATTTCAGTTACGAAATCGTCAATACCTCCCTTGGCGGATACGATGTGGTCGTAGATGGCTTTCGCTTTCTGGGTTGCTTTTAGAAATTGGTTAGCAGTTTGTTTCACGAGATCACGCGAGATCTCTAATGGTTTCTCAATGCCTTCGATCGAAATAGATCCGATGAGCTCGGGATGGTTCTCGATAAAAGCTTCGATGTCAGCAGCATCTGCAGCTGCACCAATATCATCAGCAACATCCAAAGTGAAAAAATTGCAGGGAGCAACAAAGCGATCGACAGTAGTCAGGTTGATGTGATCGGCATCGAGGAGGTATTCACCTTCCCAAGTCAGGTCGGCAACTGCCTTGTCTGCAGCATCGCGAGTCGATTGAGGTTCGGAGCCGATGATTTCATGCTCTCGGTTTGACTTGTTCCAAGTTGGGCAGATGTCGATTCCCAGCTCTTTGGCAGCAATAAAGGCTTGAAGCTGGGCATGGGCGCCGTGAGCAAAACGATCGCCGACACCAAAGGTGAATTTTGGACAGGTTTTCATAAGTTGGGTGTCAAAGAGTTGAACGAGATAGAGAGGATCGATGGTCACTCATCATGAACGTGAATGATGGCTTTGATGGCGCCAATCGAGGGGTCAGTAAATTGATCAAACTCAGTAGGGACATCCTCGATAGCGATGCGATGGGTGATCCAAAGATTGGTGTCGATATCGCCGGCTTCGATAATCTTAATGATTTCTCCGAAATCGGCTGGAAGGGCGTTTCGGGAGGCGAGGAGAGTTTGCTCACGGCGGTGAAAAACCGGTGCGTGAGGAAAGGAGACTTCGAGCGTGGTAATGCCGACATAGACAATTCGGGCAGTAAATCCACCAAATTCAAAGCAGGTGGACATTGATTTGTTTGATCCAGTGGCATCGATCACGACGTCGGCAAGATTCCCACAAGTTAGTTTCTCGATTTTTCCTAGATGAGATCCGTCGGTGTTGAACTGAACTCCGTTTTTGATGCCAAGATTGTCAGCGCAAAAGTCGAGGCGCGACTGCACCATGTCCATGACGATGACATTGACGCCTTCCATGAGTTTGAGGAACTCGAGGCACGCGAGACCGATCGGACCAGCGCCAATGACAAGGACGGTTTCTCCGGGCTTTGGGTTGCCGCGCTGCACGGCATGATATCCGATTGCCAAGGTTTCCACGAGAGCAAGCTCATCGTAAGAAAGATTGTTCCCTGGATGAAGTTTGTGAGCTGGGACGATCCAAGAGGATTTCCGAAGGCCGCCTGGTCCATGTACTCCAATGACTTGGACGCCAGGACAGCAATTAGAGTGTCCTTTCAAAGAGGTCGGGGAATCAGGATCATTCACATAAGGCTCAAGAGAACAGCGATCTCCAGCCTTGATGTGGCTGACCCCTTCGCCGACCTCGATGACTTCCAGACCTACTTCGTGTCCAGGTGTGCGGGGATAATCAAAAAATGGAAATTTCCCGAGATAGCAAGAGAGATCAGTTCCGCAGATTCCCATTCGGTGGGTTTTGACAAGAGCCTCTCCAGGGCCAGGGGTGTGATGATCTGGTAAATCGATTGCGGTGATGGTCTTAACATCAGTAAATTCAATGGCGAATGGCATCGGTGAAGTCTTGGTGAAAAGTTGTCATACGGGTTTTAAATAGGAAGCTTATTCGTCATTCTCAAAAAGCTAAAAACGAGAAGGAGCAGAAGTCACTAAGCTCAATGCCTGGGTCTATGGACGTCCGTTGTAAGCGCAGGTAACCAATTAGTTGTTTTCAGCAAGACCTTCAATGTGTCCGATGTTTTTGACTGGTTCAAAAATCTTTTGCACGGCAATGAGCAACTCTCGGTCGATGGGTTCGGCAAGCCATTTAGCCCATTTTGCGACATTGTTCGGGTTAGCAGATCCAGCAACTGTCGAAGCAATTTCCGGATTTTCGCAGGAGAATTGAAGGGCGAGTTGGGCAATGTCGACACCATTGTCAGCACAGAGCTTGGCGGCGGCGCGGGCGGCTTGTTTGACTTCCTCAGGTTCCTTGAGCCAGGCGGGAAGTTCGGCGTTGGTCAGAAGTCGTGCCGAAAAAGGGCCCGCGTTGATGGCCCCGATGTTCTTGTCTTTCAGACGCGGAATGAGTTTGTCGGCAAACGTAGTGTTTTGAAGGGTATATTGATTGTAGGAAAGAACGCAATCGATGTCGTTTTCTACATGGTCCAGCACGGAGTTGAAGCAGGCCATGGGATAACACGAAAATCCGATTGCGCGGACTTTTCCTTGCTCTTTTGCCTTGAGAACCGCGGGAATGGTTTCTTCCCAAATTTGTGGGAGTTTTACAAATTCAACATCGTGGAGGAGCAGGATGTCGAGGTGGTCGGTATTCATCCGGTGAAGGGAGACGTGGATCGATTCGTCGACACGCTTGGCGGAGAAATCGAAATGTTCGAGTGAATAACGTCCGAGCTTTGTGCCGAGAATGTAGCTGTCGCGATCAACTCCCTTGAGCGCCTGTCCAAGCATGACTTCAGACATTCCTCGTCCATAGAAAGGGGAGGTGTCGATAAAATTCATCCCGAGATCGAGAGCGGTATGAACAGCGCGAAAGGCTTCATTTAAATCGATGGGGCGAAATTCCGCACCAAGTGATGAGGCTCCGAATGATAAAACTGGAAGGTGAATCCCGGTTGTTCCAAGTGGTCTTGTTTCCATGAAAATGACAGAGTCAATGAGAGGTTTGTGACCTTATTAATCTGTCTGACAGATCGAAGTATTAAAACCAAAAAGAGCGCAGTCGCGACGAATTAGTCACTGTCTGATGCGCTCTGCAGGAGTTTTTTGGTGTACTTCGCCAGAAGATCGGCTTCTAAATTGACCCGTTGTCCAATCGAACATTGCTGCAGATGGGTGGAGATCTTGGTATGGGGTGTAATCCAAAAAACGGCACTTGCCTCCTTGAGCTCAGCGATTGTCAGTGAAATCCCATCGATACTGAGCGATCCCTTCTCGATGCAGAATTGATGGATTTCTTGCGGAATACTGACCTCAAGGCGGTGATCCTGTCCTAAAGGTGATAAGTCCAGAATGGTCCCTACTCCATCAACATGACCTTGGACGAAATGGCCGCCAAGCCGGTCGCCAATTGCAAGAGCTCTCTCTAGATTGACGATTTTTCCCGGTGAGAGTTGTCCAAGAGAAGTGACTTTTAAAGTTTGATTGAGTAAATCAAAGAAGACGTGTTCACCCAGTGCGGAAACGGTCAGACAGCATCCATTCACAGCGACCGAGTCCCCAAGGGCAAGCTCAGAGGTAAAAGGAAGTTTGAGGGCAAGGCGCGCCTGACTCTCTCTTTGTTCAAGAGAGATGACTTGGCCAGTCGTCTCTACGAGTCCGGTAAACATTATTTTTCCGAGTGTTCCTTTTGAACGTTTGCTTTTTTCAAGGGGTCTTCACTTTGGCCTGATGTCGGAATGAGCATAAAACACATTCCAACGATGAGGGTTGGAATGAGTGCAGCCTTCGCAAGTGACAATGGGGTAATACCTCCAATAAAAAAACGATTCAGAATAGACTGGCCAGCGGGATTTGGGGCATTCGCGATGACAGTGAGCCCGCCTCCGGTGACCGCACCAGCCACAATGGCATATTTTGCACCAATAGAGAGGCCAGGAGCCTGAGAGGCGAGATAGGTAATGGCTGCGTTGTCGTTAAATGCGGTCAGTAGCGTCGATCCGATCATCAAAATCCAGTCGTTTTCAATCGAGGTGAGTAATACCGAAATCCACCATCCTTGGCAGCCTCCGTGGATGACGAGGCCAGCAAGAAAAAAGCCAACAAGGACTGGGCTTTTCATATGGACATCATTTTGGTGATGCCCCGTCGATTGCGTAAATCCAAGGAAGAAAAGAAAACCAAGAATGAACATGCTTGGGGTGTGTGCATTTAAGACAGTCCAAGCGAGGAAAAGAAGGTGAGTTGCAGTGACCCATCCGGGAATTGGGTCTTCGCGGTCAGCCCAACGTAGGCGAGTTGACTGATCAGCACAACTCGAGGTACTGAGTTTTGAAAACTCGTTTCGAAAGTAGAAAAAATAGAGAGTGTTAGAAACCAAAATCCCTAAGGCAGCTTTCCAGCCAAAATTCAGAAGCATGTAGCTCATTCCAAAGTTCCATTTCTCCGCGATCATCAATACGGGTGGAGCTGCAAAGTGTGTCAATGTGCCTCCAACTGAGATATTTACGAACAAGAGGCCGAGTGTCGCGTAGGCGAACTTTGGACTTGGGTTGAGTTCAAAGAACTTTTTCGAAAGCAAAAAGGCCGCGATCGTCATTGCCGCAGGCTCGGTAATAAAAGAGCCAAGGAGGGGGGTGATGGTCAGAGCGGAAAACCACCATGCTGCAGGGGTGCCACCAAAGACTTTAGCAATGCGGTCAACAATGTGCTCAGAAAAGCGAACGACTGGTCGGGTTGCAGCGATCGCCATAATGATAACAACAAAGAGGGGTTCGGTGAAGTTGACGTCACTACCGATGTAGTTTTTGAGTTCTTGGAAGCCGGCTCCTAGGCCTTCCCCTTGAATTCCAAAAAACCAGAGAACTGCCCCTGCCAAAGCAATGACCCAAATGCCGAAAACAGCCTCAATTTCTCCTAAGAAATGAAAGAGTTTCGCCTTAAATGAAACATCATCTTTAGCACCTTCGTGGGGCTTGGCCTCAGCAGTGAGTCCATGTTTTTCAATATGACTGCGGTGTCGCTCTTCGTGGTGGTGAGCGATTTCTAAAAAATAACCACTGAGAAAGGTGTGGAGAATTGCGCAGAGAAAAATGATCGTCGCAACAAGATTGAATCCTCCATTTTGTCCTGCGCGGTATTGTAGGCGCTTCCAAATGCCCCAGTCTTCCTTTTCGGCTTCGTCGTATGAAGCCAGCGGAAGGGGGAATTTAGCATATTGATCCTTTGTGAGGCCATATTCCCCCTTTTGGTAGGCTGGGTGGATCTCGCTTGCCGCGGACGATGGCAGAACGAAAATCGTTGTCAGAAGTAGGATAAAGAATCGGAGTTGATAAAAGCCTCTCACGGTTTGAAATGTAGCGCGGGGTGAGTCAGCGGCAAGTAAAACGAAAAATGCTTTTTAAGGTTGAGTTGCCTCTTTGAGGTTCCCTTCGATCTTTTCGATTACTCTGAGAAGGTTTTTGGCCTCAGGAATCTGATTTGCGATTTTTCTTCGAGTTTCAGAAAGACTGGCAAGGGCGTTTTGAATCTGTGCTTGAGCTTCTTGGATCTCTGGCTGTTGCTCGCTGCACTTTTTGAGTTCGTCCGTCGTTTGAATAATCTCAGCATTGATGGCCTTAATCTGCTCTTCGCGCTGGTTTTCTCGTTCCTTGCGCAGTTGGATCTGTAATTGGGCGATTTTGGTCTGCAAGGGTAGCAAGGCGGAGGATTCTGACTGCTTTTTTTGCAGATTGAGGTAAGCTTGTTTTAGTCGCTTTTCTGCGGCTTCGATCTCAGAATTTGGATCAGCATTCTTGGTTTTGATGAGTTGAGTGAGTTCTTTTTCGATGCCGAGTTTTTCTTTGATGAGTTGTGCGTGTTCTTTGGCTGAGATTCTTTTGCTCTGCTCATTCTGAGGAAGCGCATTCTCTTGGTTTGGTTTGCACGAGGATAAATAAAGACCAAAGCAGATGATGGTAAGGCGCTTCATGGCCAAAGAATAGGCATGCTTGTGCGAGATTGCTACCTTCGAAGGTCTGTGATTTTCTATTCTCATAAGAGAGGAGATGAATTTAGGTCGATGGCTTCAGAGACTTCTTTACCGAGTTTATTATTATGCAGGCTCGGTGAGTTCCTTTTTTCGAGAAAGGGTTCAGCCTGTCACGTGGATGTGGCTGGGTGCCTTCTTTGTGAGTCTTTTGCTGGGAGTGAACATGAGTCAGAGTCAGGTGGTTGCCCTGAGTTCGCTCATTTTAGCTGCGTTGCTTGTTGCTGCTGTTTGGGCTTTTTCGCGCCGCGCCGATGTGACCGGCGAGCGTTTGGTGAGCTCCTATGGGGCGGTTGGGGAAGTTTTCTCCTATTCGATTAAGGTGCAAAACTTAGGTAAGAAGTCCTTAGAGGGTGTCCGCTTCAGAGAGTTGAGTCATGACTCTCGCCCAAAGGAGTGGGAGTTCTTGCATTTAAGAGAACCGATGGAGGAGACGCGCAATCCCTTTGATCGCTTTTTTGGACACTATCGCTGGACATGGCTCAACGAGCTTGGTGGCCGTTGGGAAACGGGTCCCTCATCAAAAGTGGTTTCTCTTCAGCCAGGAGAATCTTTCGTTGTTTCTCTCTCGATGATTCCTTGTCAGCGGGGGATTCTTGAGCTGCGTCAACTGCGAGTTGAGCTTGCAGATCCATTTGGTTTTTTTCAGCGAATTTCTCCCGTGCTTAGTGAGCCTAAAGAAATTCTCGTGATTCCTCGGAGGTATCAACTTCCAAGACTTGAAGACATTGGGATTGATCGAATGGGAGAAGGTGACGATGACGTGATAAGCCTTCGGGGTGAAGGCAATGAGTTTTTAGGGATGAGGGCTTACCGACCAGGCGACGCCA
>JALRJZ010000053.1 GCA_023261045.1 Akkermansiaceae bacterium | reverse complement strand
CTACCGTTTTTCCCGTCAAGTCTTCTTTAACGGTAAAACGCTTACGGCAATTGGGGCACTGAATTTGGAGATTCATGAATCAATCAGAAAGGTTACGCAGTATCCTACTATCAGACTCTATGACCTCTCTGACAACCATTCGTTCAACCATTTGTCGATTCTTCTTCTGATGGATGCTTGATTTGGGCAATGAGATTCATAATGCGATCCGCAATGGCCTGATAACCATCTCTGCCCTTTACTTTTTTTTCTTCTTCAGTGAGCTCGACCGGATCTCCTACCACGATTGTGATGGGATGAAACCTCAATCGGCCACTCCCCCGAGGGAGTGCTCCGCGAGCACCAAAGATTCTCACCGGTTGGATCAGGGCTCCACTTTTGACAGCGATGAGCCCCACCCCAGCTTCCCCTGGTTGAAGGTTCCCATCAAGGGTTCGAGAACCTTCAGGAAAAACGACAACTTGATGGCCAGTTTTCAAAATCTTTACGATTTTTTTCAAACTGCTCATGTCAGGAGAATCTTGATCAATCGGGATTGAATTCCATCGAGGGTAAAGCCATGCAAAAAAGCCGCGAAAAAGGGTCTTCCTGGCAAGATAATGGACGTCATCATCATAGGCAATCCCCACTAGAGGTGGGTCCAAAAAGCTCTCGTGATTCGCCGCAATCAGGACACTCCCATCTTGCACCAACTTATCCTTGCCAATCACTCGGTATTGAAAAAAGGCCTTCGATGCTGCTCGAAAGAGAGTATGCCCAATCCAATAGGTCGTCTTCATCTTAGGAGTGGCTCCAACCAAGTTTTTTGAGTGTTTGAATGGCAATATCGACAACCTCATCAATCGCCATTTCTGAAGAATCAATCACCACTGCCCCATTTGCAACTTTGAGCGGAGCGGTTTTCCTTTGGCTGTCTTGGGCATCCCTGAGCGCAACGGCATCGGCTTCACCATCTTTAGCTCGTCGCGCTCGTCTGACTTCTTCAGAAGCATCAATATAAAGTTTAAAAGGAGTCTCAGGGAAAACAACGGACCCAATATCCCGCCCTTCCATCACCACATCGTTGTGGTCGAGATACGACCTCTGCTTTGCGACCAGACAGTCCCGAACCGCTGGGATTGCCGCCACAATCGAAACGTTGCCGTTGACCTCTTGACTACGTAGTTCTTCAGATAAAAGTCGGCCATTAATGGCGATACTAGAAAGTCCACCACTCATCCCACAATCAATGGTCATTCGATTCAGAGCATCAACGACAGAGGCCTGATCAGAGGGGTCAATACCTTCCTTTAAGATTTGCCAAGTCACGGCCCGATACATTGCTCCCGAATTGACCATCACGAGGCCTAGTGATGACGCGAGCTTTTTTGCCACCGTGCTTTTCCCGGAAGCCGCTGGGCCATCGATGGCCACTGCTTGATGCTTTTGGCTCATGACTTCGTAAAGAGTTGAAGATGCTGCTCAAAAGTTGGATAGGAGGTCGCAATACAACTTGTCCCTTCAATTGTCGTTTCGCCCTGGCGAGCGAAGAGTCCAGCAATCGCAAAAGCCATGGCAATTCGATGATCTCCAAAACTTCGTACTGCAGCGCCACTTAGTGGGTGGCCTCCGGTAATCACCATCCCATCCTCAAACTCCTCAACTTCTCCTCCCATTGCGCGAAGGTTACCAATTGTCGTTTCAATCCGATCTGTTTCCTTGACCCGCAGCTCTGAGGCATTGCGGATCGTTGTCTGACCTTTTGCTAAGGCACCCGCAACGGCAAGGATGGGCACCTCATCGATCAAGTTTGGCACTTCATGCTTTAAGATTTCCGTGCCTTGGAGTTCGCCCCCAATGACTTCGATCTGCCCCCGAGGTTCTCCACCATCTTCATCGACGACTTCTTCATGAATTTGAGCCCCCATTCGCCTTAGAACATCAAGAATGGCAGTGCGCGTCGGGTTCAGCCCTACATTTTTGATCAACAAGCGAGATCCAGGGCGACTTGCTGCCGCAACAATCCAGAAAGCGGCACTCGAAATATCCCCGGGGATATAGAGGTCACGCGCTTTGAGAATTTGACGACCTTTCATTGAAATCACATTGCCTTCCGTTGTGACTTGAACTCCAAAGTAATTGAGCAGCCTCTCGCTGTGATCTCGATTAATCGCAGGCTGGATCACCTTCGTAATCGAAGGGCTGAACAGACCTGCCAAAAGCACAGCACTCTTCACTTGAGCACTGGCCATTGGCATTTCATAGGTGATGGATTCCAAAGTCCCACCAGAAATATGGAGAGGAGCGCAGCCCGGCTTGACTCCTCGCGTCTGGATTTTTGCCCCCATCATCTCTAGAGGAGTCATAATTCGCCCCATTGGACGTCCGGATAGCGACTCATCACCAATCAAAACGCTATCAAAGTTCTGAGCGGCAAGGACACCCGCCAAAAGACGCATCCCTGTTCCCGAATTTCCACAATCGAGATCGTGTTCGGGAGCAGACAGAACTCCCCCGCATCCCTGAATAAGCAAATCTAAAGGTTTTTCGTGAGTACCTCGAGTCACTTCATAGGACACTCCCAATTGCCCCATCGCACGCAGTGTGTTCACGCAATCTTCACTAGGAAGAAAGTTTTCGATCCGACACTGACCATCAGAAAGGCCCGCCAATATGGCAGCTCGATGCGAAATACTTTTGTCTCCAGGGACTTCTAACTCGCCCGAAACGCCCCTGATTGGTTCTACCTTTATTGTGTCATTCATTTAACAACCTGATCTATCTTTACTCTGCTTCACACCCTCTAAATACCGCTCGAGCTCCTCTTGATCGCCGTTTTCAAGATGCTTAAGGAGCTCCTTCATCCCTTGTTGAGCATCTTTAAGTGCGTGGGTGAGGGCATCTTTATTTTCCATCATGATTTCAGCCCACATTGTAGGATCTCCCGAAGCCACTCTGGTTGTATCTCTAAAACCACCGGCTGCAAGTGCAACGTCATTGGGAAACTTAAGAGCGGACTCTGCAGTCAAAACCGCCATCGCGTGAGGCAAATGGCTGATTCGAGCAACCGCGCGGTCATGATCCTCGACTGTCATTTGATGCACGCGACATCCGAGTGCCTCCCAAAAACTCTCAAGGATAGAAACTTCTTCGGCAGAACGAGCTTCTTGATTCGTAATCACGCACGCCGCACCATTCAAAAGATCCGCTCTTGCTGCCTCAATGCCTGTTTGCTCAGAGCCAGCCATTGGATGACTTCCAATAAATGGAAGCCCCTTCGCCGCATGATGAGGAAGCGCTTTGACACTCCCCACATCCGTCACAAGAGCCCCTTGCTTTAGGTGTCCGATGAGCTGCTGAGATAAATCTTTCATCACCCCCACCGGTACCGCCAAGACGATGAGGTCGGCATTGGAAACGGCTGGCAAAAGCTGAGTCGTTGCCGAAAGACCATACTCCCGCGCCAAATTCACCCGCTCTTGTTTTCTCCCCCACATGACGACCTCATAACCGGCCGCCTGAGATGCGAGCCCCACGGACCCACCAAGGAGTCCAGGACCAAGAATGGTTATCTTCTTTAAAATCATCTCCGAAAGGAAAAAAAGAGCCGGATCTCCAGAGGAAACCCGGCGCTGGGATAAGGCAGAAATCCCATTTAGGGAACACGGAATATATGGTTTTTGTTCGGATCTTGGGGATCACGAACAAGCTCTCCACTCGGGATTCCTCTCACATCAACTGCTTTATTAGTCCACGGGTTGTAGACATAGCCGGGTTTACCAGGAATCATCACAGCAGTACGATATTTTGGTTTGGGATCGGTTTCGGGAGAAACTTGTGGCACCTCAGGAGGAGTCGGAGTGACTTCTGGGGTCGGAATTTCAAGTGTGGTTTCGGTATTTCCATTCTTAGCTGCTTCAGCAGCTTCACGTCGCTTCTGCTCTCGGATTCTTTTTCTTTCAGCCGCCGCCCTTTCAGCTTGCTGCTCAGGGGTTAATTGAGAAGGAACGACAGAGACATTGTTCGGGTTAATCGGAGGCTGACTGCCCAGACCATCGGGAGTGGGCGCACAGCCCACCACGAGAAAACCCGCAATGACGAGACCAGTGAGATGCTTGAGTGAAATCATCGCTTTAAAAGTCGGTTAGAGTTGAAGATTATCGAAAAAATTTTGACACTGCAGTCATCGCGGTGATCAGCCAAAATGTCAAGTCGCCACCTTACTCAAAAAGATGCAGCTAAAATCCGCACAGGCCCTGATCGACCGTGTCGCACAGTTTATCTCAGACCCAAAGTCTGACTCTTTTGAGGAAATCGCCCTAGATCTCTTCAGTTTTCAGTTTTCCAAGAACATTCCCTACCAGAAGTATTGCCAAGCTTTGGGAAAAACCCCTGATCACATCGCTCAATGGCAAAAAATCCCTGCCATTCCTACTCATTCTTTTAAACATTCCCAGTTTCCCCTTCGCTGTTTCCCTGAGAGCTCGGTAACTTTTCTGACTTCTGGAACCACCTCCGAAAGCAAGGGAGTTCACTACTTTCCCACAACTTCCCTTTACGAGCTTTCAATTACCCAAGGATGGCAAGACGCCAAATTACCCCATCTCTCCCCACTCTTTCTCGCCCCCTCCCCGAGAGAGAATCCCAATTCATCTCTCAGTTATATGTTTGGTCACTTAGCAAAAGGCGATGATTCCGCTTTCCTCTTATGCGACCAGAAATTCCAGCTCGCTGCGCTCTTTGAGAAGATCAGGGAGGGCGGCCCATTTTTTCTCATGGGAACAGCCCTTGCCTTTTTACACCTTACTGAAGTACATCGTCCTTTGAGTTTACCGAAAGGCTCTCTGATTCTCGAAACTGGAGGCTACAAGGGAACCCACCGCGAACTTTCCAAGGGAGATTTTTACCAACAGCTCTCCGAATTCTTCGACCTCCCGACGACCCAAATCTACAATGAATATGGGATGACAGAATTGTCTTCTCAAGCCTACGCACTCGGACCAACCGGAAATCACCGATTTCCTCCTTGGTCTGCCCTCCAAGTGATCGACCCTGAATCAGGACTGCCCTTACCACCCGGCGAAATCGGATACCTTCAGCTCCTAGACCTTGCCAACGTTTTCAGCGTTGCCTCGATTCGCACGCAAGATTTTGCCATTCATCATGCCGATGGAACTTTTTCGCTCATTGGGCGAGACCCAGGAGCGCTCCCTCGGGGATGTTCGCGCACGATTGACCACGCTTTTTCATCATGACAACTTCGCGAAGACTCGACCTCATCGCCTCCGTGGCCGATTTTTTCGAACCCTATACTGGTCACTTTGATCGCGAAAGCCTTCAAAGAGCTTGGGATACAGAAGTGTCAGCTCCCTCCGTGCAGATCCCCAATTATTTGGTTCATATTCTGAGTGGTAATACCCCTCATGCGGCATATCAGTCTTTGCTTAACGGGCTCATTCTGGGAGCAAAAAACCGAATCAAACTTCCATCTCATGCCCTTCTCGATTTCCAGCTCCCGCCCATCATGGCTGACTTCATGGAAATCTCTCGCCACTTACCCGAACATTGGCTCTCGGAGGCAGATGCTCTCGTTGTCTTCGGCTCCGATCAAACCCTGAGGCATTTCCGAGAACGTTGTCCTTTAGAAACTCCTTTTATCGGACATGGACACCGGTATGGCATTGCTTGGATTCAAGACCCCTCTGCTGAGGCGGCGCAACTTGCCGCGCGAGACATCGGATTCTTTGATCAGAATGGGTGCCTCTCACTTCAAACAATCTATTTGGAGCAACCCCGTGCTTTTGGGCCACTTTTAGCAAAAGCACTGGAAGCTTTCGAAGCAGAGCATCCAAGAGCGAAGCTTGATCGTTCTTCATCTGGAGCAATTTCCACCTTGCGTGAGGAAATGCGTTTCCTTGCTGCTAATGATCCTGAAAACTACGAGTTATGGGAATCTCAAGGTTCAACAGCGTGGACCATTATTTTTCAAAATTCTCATCATCCAACTCTATCACCTGGAAACCGAACCGTCTATTTGCGGCCTACACCAAGCGATTTCTCAGCACTTCAAAACCTTTCTGGGATCGCCTTACACCCCTATGAACCCAGGTTTGATCTTCCTTCGCCTCGGATCTTTCCTCTCGGAGAGGCCCAATCCCCTCCTGCTCTCTGGGCACATGATGGTGTTCTCCCTCTCGCTTCGTTAGTCAGCCATCAAACGATTTCACCCAAAATCAACGCATCATCAGGAAAATCGAAGCTTTAGACCTGCCAAATCCTTCCAAAATCCCCCATGAAGAATGAATTTATAAAAATGATGTCGCTTTTCACTTTCTTCTCTCGAAATCCGATTCTAGCGTTCGCCCATGTCCAGCGGAATTAGCATCATTTGCGAGCCCGAGATCGATGACCTTGAAGGTTACTTCCAAGAACTTGCTGCAGTTTACGAAGAACTCAGTGAGCTCTTAAAAAATGAAGGTGTTGATATCCTGCCCTATCTATTCTGCCCAGAAAGTGATCTTTCTGATGAAGAGATTCAGGCTGCCGGATACACTCGTGAAGAGGCAAAAGCGCTCAAAGTCATCTCTAAAGATGATTTTCATGATGCCGATGAAGTCTATGATGACATGATTCAAGCTCTCGATATCGTACGAGCTTTGGATGACGATCTCTTCGAAAATGGGAAAAAAGATCTACTCGAAGAGCTCGAAGAACTGACAGAGGTCCTCGAAGTTGCCGTCGAAGAAAAAGTGCAAGTTCAACTCATTCGCGGCTAGAGAGTTGCGATGATCTCTTGAGCATTTCGGTAATCTTCGAAGTGACGTGGCGCTTCAATTTGGGATCCAATCCCAACCAAGTTCCAGCCAAGATTATGGGAAGCTGAGGCGCTCGCTGGGTTTGCAGCAAAGAGGGTCACTTCCGCAAAGTGACTCCGTTGTTGCTGTGCTGCCTTGTCCATAGCCATCAGCATAATGTGCTCACGCACAACGGACTCCGAAGAGCTGGCCAAAGGAAGATCTCCAAGTTCCAATTGAGCCAGACTCATTCTTGCACGAGCGACTTTTTCACTCGAAGTGGAAACAAGAGCGACAGTAAAATGGGTGGAACTGAGCAGCTTCTCAAGAAACTCAACGCTACCACAAACGAGAGGCACTTTTGTCGAAGACGCTTTTGTCATTTGTTGGATCAGCACTTCATCCAGCTCGCTCATCTCTTCGCTACTTACTGGTCTTTGCCGGTAGCGTTGCGAAATCTCCTGAAGAATCCCACTTTGGGTTTGGAACTGATAGCGATCCCAATTGGTCTCAAAGCCTTCAACACCGAGAACTTCACTGATTGATTGCGCAAAGCCAACCACGTCATCATCGAGGACGAAGGCCCCCTCCAGTTCAATCAAGATCAGGTGCATCAATTCTCGTCGTAACTCGAACTGGTGTAGCGCTCAGCCGAAGGCCCGGTGAAACGTTTCCCCTTATAAATGAGAACAAACTTTCCACCGGTATCAGAAGCAATATCTCGGAGTTGACCTGCTGCTGTGCCAGGCAACTCAAAAGCGATCGTATCAATGGGAATCCCGTTGGGGTTGATTTCCTCCATCTCACTCAAAACGGTTGTCCCGTCACGAGGCGCCCCATCTGAGAGTAAATAGATCACATCGGGCTGCGGGGTCATGGTGCACGCCATCTTGAGAGGCGGATACCAGTTTGTCCCTCCTTTAACGGGCATTTTTTGAACTTGGCGAATGACTTCGGCTTTGAGGCGATCATTTGCAGGATACCAAAGAACGGGGGGAGCTTTCCCAACACCACTCCATCCGTTACTAAAATAATCAGGACCTTCGGTTTCGATCGTCCAACCTGTCGTGGAGAAAAAAACGACCGAGACAGACATATTCGAAGAAAGCTTTTTGATCGCATCTACCAACTCGTTCTTAAGTGCAGAAATTCGAGTGCCACCGCTTGTTGATTGTTCCATTGAGCCCGAAAAATCGACGCAAAAAACAACTCGTCTTCCTTTTCGGTGACTTCCAAAAAATGTCGTCCCTCCACCACCCGAGCCATCACCCTCCGATGACCCAAATCCTGGACCAAAAGCCTCTTCCATACCAAATAAACCCTCCGGATTTGACACCTCAGGGATGGGAACGAAAATCGGGCTAACAATATTCGAGGCAATCACTTTTGCCATCGAAGAGCTTGCTCCTGGAGGTCGTGGTTGCGCATTGCGGGTGAGCTCTTTGAGTTTCAACGGGGGGGGCTCTTCTAGAGATGAGTCTTGGTAGGTAACGATCTGAGCGACCTCTTTGCTCGTTGGAAGCAACGCAATTAAAGCCAAGAGAGCGAGCACAACTCCGAAGCCAAAAAGAGCGGTGACAGCAGACTGAATGGTCTCCTTGCGACGTTGAGCTTCCACGGCACGCTTCACCGCTGCCGCATTGGCAGACAGAAGAGCATCATCTGTTTGCGTGACAAAGATCTCACTCATCGATTGGCTATCAGAATAGAGAGCTGATGCTTTCGTGGCGAGTAGAATTCACCGAGCTCATTTTCTCGCGACACAAAAGCCTCACTCTCTCTGAGTGAGGCTTTAGAAGATCTGATCGAGGCTCTCTTTAGTTTAAATTGAAGTGGATCGACATCCTGCTTTTTCCTTCTTCCTTGCGAACATGAGTGGTGAAATCCTTAAACTGCCCGAATGCTGCGATGTATTTCTCAATCATGGGGACGTTTTCCATAAAATCATCTTTCTGAAAGTCATTTTCAAATAACTCATCAGCGTTCTTTTTAGCGAGATCGACCCAATACTGAGCGAAGTCAGAGGCTGCCGAGAAGTTCACTCGAGAATAAGAACCATGACGAATGGGTCCTCCCCCTTTCTCAAGTGTCGCTTTGATCTCAGCCACCGCAGTTTGAGAAGTCGAAAGATAGAAATTCTTCTCCGTCATTGCTACAATCGGGCGAGCATTATTTGTCGTTGTGGGAATGGGGTAAAAGAACGAACGAATTCCCCCTTTTTCATTCTCAATTAATTCCTGCATTGGAATTGCAGGGCCACCTTGCTCTTCGAGCGCTTTGAGGATATTCGTGACGGATTTTTCAATTTTTCCCCACGATTGAGTCAGTTTTTCAGGATTGGTTACAGGAGTCACATAGGAGATCCGGGGGATTCGACCTTGTTCAATAACCACTCCGGGGATTTCAGGAATTTTTGGCATCGTCCCCTTGGTATCAATAATAATTGCCCCTTCATCTCCCGTTCCTTGAGCCCAATCTACGGTAATCGCAGTCCATATTTCGGCGAGATCCTTTCCCGCAACCTGTTCAAACATTTGAAACCCATCCCGGAATTGTTCGAAGTCAAAATCCTCGGTTTCTAATTCGGAGACACGACGCCCCATGAGAAAAATTGCCTCACCAAAGGAATCAATGAGCTCATAAAGCTTTCCAGTAAACTCAGGATTACTCCGCGAGTTACTGTAGAAGAGCAGATCTTCCATTCCTCCAAGAGCTGAGAAGGCATGTGGGTTCTTCGTATCGATTGAGGGAAGGTTTGATCCTCCATGGCTCTCAATTTTAAAACCATTTTCAAGGAACCCAACCATTCCCGAATCACCATAATCGATCATATCAAACAACTGTCCATCAAGCCTCGCAACATGGCTCAGAAGGGTCTGAATATCTCGAGTATCTCCAAAGGCATCGGTTTCAGACAACCCTTCCTTGATACCCAGAGCGATCGAGGAAACAGCCTCACTGTCTTCCATCATCTGGTTGAAGGCTTCGCCCTCACCAAACATCAACACTCGAATGTCTTTGTCAGCATAGTTTCTCAAAAAATCCATCCCGTCTTTTGCAAGCAGCGAATCTTGAGGATCCTCGACCAGCTTAAAGCCATCCATCGTTCCACCGAGGTAAAATAAGACATAGTCCCCTTTCAGCCCGGTCGCGATATGGAGGTTTTTCTGAGCGACTGCATTGAGAAATCGGTCGACCTCGGCGCGACCACCAAAGAAACCGCTCATCTCTTGACGAGTATCCTCGTCGGCAAGGGCCGCTGCCTTTTTACCATCGACACTAAATCCAGTGAGAGTCACGCCATCCCTCTGGACATTGATCTCGGTAAAAGGGGCCTCCTCGCCCATTTCTAGAGCTTGCGATAAAAGCCCTGCGACGGTTGCGTGAATCTGCTCGCGCATATCGAGATCACTCACCTTCAAACCCACGAGAAGCGGAGGCATCTCGGATTTCTCAAAGATTTCTAGACCTGCCTTCGGATCTCCAAGAATCCCCGTAAACATCGACATCGCCACTCCCTCCATCTCATTTGTATCCACCTCATCGGACATCGCTGCAGCCGCCATTTGCACCATCATTTTCATCTGGTGGAAGTTTGCCGAGCGGTTTAACGCATTCAGATTCACTCCTTGAATGCCTGATGTATTTCCGAAACTCACAAAAACTTCTTCTCCAACACTCGCTTTAAAAAGATCCGCTTCTGGCTCACCTTCAACTTCCTCAAGATCCAGCCCTTGTTCAGCCATGGTCTCAAGAATCAGCTTTCCCACCTCCGTCTTTAAAAAGCGCTCATACATATCATACCCGCCAATTACCGAGAAATAACCTTCTGTATTCTTGGGCAACTTCGCTGCAAATCCAACTTTCTCTGCCAAATGACTCACCTCAGGGTCCGGAGCCTTCTCAGCTTGCACGAATGATCGGGGGCTTTGAGCGATGATTGACGGCGCATCAGCACAAACAGAGGAGATTAAGGTCGCTGAAGCCGCAACCAATTGGAATAATGGGGTAATTTTCATCGCTTTTAGGAGCTTAGGGTTCAAGAAGTCTATAAAAGAGAACTTCTATGTCAAAAAGAAGGGAGTGGATTTCTTGTCTTTAAATTCATCATCTCTATTAAAAATGGCGAGAAGTATTTCGGGGCTTCGCAGCGAGAGCTCCCAAGCGATCATTCCATCTCCCGTCCCGGCCAAATAGAGCCCTAAAGCCATAAGAGTTGCATTTTCTAGTAATTAGTGAAAGTTACCCCAGCCCTGCGGAGATGAGCAAAACCACCGTCAACCCAGAACTTTTTCCAATCGATCTGATTAGGCCACATATTGATAAAGTGGAGTCACGTATCAGGCAGCAAGTTCGTGATTTTGATCCAGGCATCGAGCCCTACATGGAGTACATTTGCCGGACTAATGGTAAACGGATTCGACCCGCTCTAGCCATTCTTGTGGGGGGAGCAACGGGGGAGCTGTCTGAGGAACATCATCACCTTGGGATGATCTTGGAACTCATCCATATGGCAACTCTGGTGCATGACGATATCATCGATGGAGCCACAAGCCGGCGGAAAGTTCCGACCGCCAATGCAAAGTGGGGTAATGGAATGGCCGTGCTGCTTGGTGATGCCCTCTTCTCACACGCACTCAAGCTATCGACTGATTTTGATAATCTTGAACTCAGCCGAGCAATCAGTCTGGCTTCTCGTGAAGTTTGTCAGGGTGAGGTATTGCAAACACAGCGGCGCTTTGATCTCACCGTTACAAGGAAAGATTACTTCAAAATCATTGAGATGAAAACTGGTGCCCTCTTTGCTGCCGCATGTCAGCTCGCCTCAATGATCTCTGGATCATCCCAAGCGATCAGCGAGGCAATGTTCGATTACGGGATGAAATTAGGGACGGCATATCAAGTCTACGATGATGTCGTTGATTTGGTTGGATCGGAAGATCAAATTGGCAAGACACTGGGCACAGACCTTGAGAAGGGAAAGTTGACTTTGCCGATTCTAAATCTGCTCGAACGAGCAAGGCCGGAGCAAAAAGCGAAGCTTACAAAGCGCATCGTCGAACAACAGGCCATTGACTTACAGGTGATCGTCGGCATCGCGGAATACGAAGGCGCCATCGAAGAAGCAATCAACACTGCCAGTGAGCTACTCAACGAGGCGAGAGCATGCCTCACTCTCGTGAATGCTTCTCCAAGTGCAGAGGCCCTGCATAATATTACGCTCTTTGTTGATCAGCTCCTTAAAAGCTGTCGATAAGGATCTTTTCACACGCCCAAGATCCACTTAAGGTCCTCCCACATGGACGATATTAAAATTACGATTCATACCAGCAAAGGAGACATACATCTCACTCTCTTCCCAGATGATGCCCCAGTTACGGTGACCTCATTTCTGCACCTCGCCTCTCGTGGATTCTACGATGGCCTCTCCTTCCACCGAGTGATTGCCAATTTTATGATCCAAGGCGGTTGCCCACTTGGAACCGGAACTGGCAATCCAGGCTACAAATTTGAATGTGAGTGCAAAGCCCACCGGCGCCATGATAAAGCCGGAATCCTGTCGATGGCCAATGCGGGACCAAATACTAATGGCTCACAGTTTTTTATTACTCATCTCCCAACACCTCACCTCGACGGAAGGCATACTGTTTTCGGGGAAACGACGGAAGGGCAGGATGTCATTGATTCAATTCGTGGTGGCGATCTCATCGAATCAATCACAGTTCATGGCTCTACCGATGAGCTTTTTGCCGCAAATCAGTCTCGTATCGATGACTGGCTAAAAGGCTAACAAGATCTGAGTGATCAACGTGAGTAATTGAGCAACCCGTCTTGTTGAGAGGCGGGTTTTTTCTTTTTTTGCTTTGAGTTTTCGGTGAGGAGCAGTGAGCAGGGCAAAAAAAGAGCCCCGACTGATCTGATTAAGACCAATCGGGGCTTATAACTGGCGACGACCTACTCTCACAGGACCTATCGTCCCACTACCATCGGCGCTAAGGAGTTTCACTTCCGGGTTCGGAATGGGACCGGGTGGTTCCTCCCTGCTCTGGCCACCAGAAGTTGTGGTTCGGAATGATTTCCGAGCGACAACTTCTATTGGCAGAACATGTTGGGTTGCGTGTCCTT
>JALRJZ010000052.1 GCA_023261045.1 Akkermansiaceae bacterium | reverse complement strand
TTAGGATTCTCTCTGAGTTTTTCAAACTCGCTGGGGTTCTCTCCCAAGTAAAAAAGAATATTTGAGATGGAGTGAATGATGGTGTCTCGTCCCCCTGCAAATGTGAGATTTGCGAAACCCATCATCTCCTCTCGAGTGAGAGGACGCCCTTGAAAAACGGCCTGAGTGAGGGCACTAAAAAAATCCTCTCCGGGCTGAGCCTGCGCGTGGTCAAAAGCTTGGTGAAGGTAATCCTCAAGAGGAGCGCTCTCTCCGTGGAAAACATGAACCCCCCAGGATAGGTAGGTTTGGGCCTCTGTTTCGGGAACGTTGAGCAGATAAGTTAAGGCATAAGATTGGATAGGCAGCGCAAACTGGTGGACGACTTCGATCACCTCTTGGTCGACTGCCGTTTCAATAAACGACGAGATGAGTCTGGTGACTTGATCGATGACCTCAGGTTTTTTTGCCCGATTAAAAAAGGGGGTCACCAGTGCGCGATATTCGGCGTGTTCTGGAGGGTTCGTTTCGATGGGCAATTGCCTCATCGTGCGCATTTCTTCTTCGGAGGGGATGGGCACACGAAAGGGAGCGTCAGAACTATAAGTCTGCCAATCTTTACAAGCTTTACGAACATCGGCATGGCGCAGAATCATTGGGATTTCCTCTCCTTGGAAAGGGCATTTTAAGACGCCAGCCTCTCGCCTCGCGTTTTGGAAAGGGTCCCTTGGATCTGACATGAACAAGATATTGCAGATGAAATTGAGAACTGTGAATCGAGATCTTTACCGTTTAGGCCCAATCAGTTAGCAAGAGGGACCGTGAAATTCTTCTTTTTGCTGATGTTGTGTAGTTCGGCCATGGCTCTGGACTACAAGCGAGATATCATGCCTATCTTTAAGGAAAAGTGTTTTGATTGCCACAGCAGCGAAGCCAAGAAAGTGAAAGGAGGGTTGCGACTCGATGATGAGGAAGGTTTTTTGAGACGTTTTTCGAAAAATGACGTGGTTGTTCCGGGTGATTGGGATGCGAGTTACTTGTTTGTGACTCTTGTGATGGATCGTCATGAAAAGGGAGCCATGCCACCCCAAGGAAAAGGAGAACCCTTGACTGAAAAAGAAATCATGGATGTTGCTCAGTGGATCCATGAAGGGGCTAAGATTGCGGGTCAAAAAGGAGAAAAGGGGGATCAAGAGATGCTGCCTGAGAAGATTCTAAAATTTCAGAATGGGCGATTGCTCAAAGAAGGGCAACACCCCATGCCCATTGTTCCTGAACCAGTCTGGGATGAATGGACCAATGCCCAAGGTCGCAAGATTACAGCTCGTTTTCTCTGGGTGAAATCAAACAAAGTGGGTCTCGAACTTAAAAACGGAAAGAAGGTGGACTATCCCATCGAGCAGCTCTCAAAGCAAAGTCAGGAGCTCATCAAAAAATATCTGGGAGCTGAGATGAAGATGCAGTGATACAGACACGTAAGAGAATGATGAAGAGGTTTTGCCAGTTTGTTGTTTTGGTCCTTTCGCTCTCCTTAACAGGGGTGCTCTTTTCACAAGAGGAGGAGTCGCCCTTTGTCTTCCATCAACGCGGGGTTCAGCATTTCTTCGCTGGTAATCTCCAGCAAGCTCTCAAGGATTGGGATCGCGAAATTGCTCTTCAACCTAGCCGGGCGCCTCATCACTGGCAACGGGGCTTGGTGTTATACTACCTCGGACTTTACGAAAAAGGGGTGGCGCAGTTTGAGAGCCATCAGACGGTCAATGGAAACGACGTGGAAAATGCTGCTTGGCACTTCTTGTGTGTGGCGCGCTCTAAGGGGGGATCAGTCGAGAAGGCCCGAGAGAAGTTTATCCCCATTGTTGGAGATGGGCGAGTTCCCATGAGAGAAATCCACCATCTCTTTGCGGGTAAGGGGGAGCCAAAGGACGTGATTGATGCTGCGACAAAGGAAGCTTCCGGAGAGGTTCTTCGAAATCAATTGTGCTATGCCCATCTCTACCTTGGTCTCTATTACGAAGCCTTGGGAGACGATCAAAAAGCAAAAAAACACCTCAAGCTTTCAGCAATCGATTACCGGATGGATCATTACATGGGAATGGTTGCCCAGCTTCACCACCGCCTACTGACGCAAAAGAAGTAAAATGAATCATGCCGCTTGATGTGCCTTGTCGATTTCAAGAGGCTGACGCCTTGCTCTTGACCCATCAAGAACTTCTCTCTAGGGATCTCACCTATGGGCAAGCGGTCTAAAATCCCCATCAAATCCAAGCAGGAAATCGAAAAGATGCGTGAGGCTGGCAAGGTCGCTAGCGACGTCTTGCAGGCGACAGCGGCTTTCATTGAAGCGGGGAAAACAACTCGAGAGGTTGACCATTTTGCCAAGGATTACATGGAGAAACTTGGAGTCAAAAGTGCCTTCTATAACTATCGGAGCTTTCCAGGATACACCTGTATTTCGATGAATGAAGAAGTCGTCCACGGCATCGGTGGGGATCGTGTCATTGTTGAGGGTGACTTGGTGAAGCTTGATGTCGGAATCAAGCGCCAAGGTTGGATCGGAGATAATGCGTTGACAGTTCCAGTGGGGAAAATCAACGGAGAACAAAAGCGCCTGATCGCGGTGACAGAAGAATCACTTTTTGTCGCAATCTCAAAAGCCCGAGCTGGCCAACCACTTCATGACCTTTGCGCTTCTGTTGAAGAATTTGTGACGCGTTTTGGTTTTACGGTAGTGCGTGATTTGGTTGGCCATGGAGTGGGGCGCCAGCTTCACGAAGAGCCCCAAGTGCCAAATTATCGCCCGCCCGGGAAATCTCCCATTTTAAAGCCGGGGATGATTTTGGCGATCGAGCCGATGATCAACGCGGGTGTGGGCACGGTTGATTGGTTAGACGATGGATGGACTGTTTCGACCTCTGATCGCCGGCCATCGTCTCACTTTGAACATACGGTGCTCATTACCGAGGATGAACCAGAGATTCTTACCTGGCGCCCTCGCACGGCGTTGCCAGAGCAGCTTGGCATTCCCCCTTTTCAGTAAGGGCCTTTATTGAGTGGAAGATTGTCGACCTCGCTGGTTTGCTGACCAGATTCCCGGAATGATCAAAAGGCTCATGAGCATGGTCAGTAGCACACCACTGCAGCAAAATAATCCCATGCTTTGTAAAAGTTGATTGGAGGCAAACAGCAGAGAGCCAAAGCCGATGGCCGTTGAGAGTCCACAAAAACAGATCGCCTTGCCGACCCCATTCCATACTTTGACAAGGTCTCCCTGGTTTCTGCGCAAAGAAAAAATCAGGTGGATGCTATAATCGATTCCTGTTCCCACGATGAGTGGAATCGACATCCCATTGAGGAAATTCCAAGAACGTCCGGTGATCGAGGACATGGCGTTAATCATCAGGAGAACGAGAATGAGAATCGAGGCGGTCAGCAGCGTGTCTTTCCAACAACGAAAAACAGCGCCCAAAGCTAACAAGAGCAAAACGGTTGCAGGAAGGCTCAGGAGGTAAAAATCACTTTTCACCATCGGCAGAAGAACAAACTGGAGTGGATCCCATCCTGTCACTTGAACTCCTTCTCGGTTGAGAGCTCTGACTTGATCGAAGCTTTCTTCGGATAATTCTTCCTTGAGTCTCACGCGTCCGGAGAAAAACCCTTCGGGTTGGTAGAAAACTCGGGTCATGGCATCTAATTGCGTTGGGCCTTGCGCAAATTCCTTGAGAATGAGTTCAGTCAGCGCTCGACCTCGCTCGGTGAAGCCTTGTTCTTTCATCACAGAAAGAATCTCGTCTTGCTTCTTCGCAACCGAGGTCCAGCTCTCGTGGTTGGCAAGTCGAGCTTCTGGATTTGGAATTAACTCGAGGGGAAGTTCGACTCCCTCCAGAAAGCCATCTTCCATCATTTTGTGAGCATCCTCTCGCGTCGCCTCTAAACGTTTGCGGATTTCTTGCGGTGAATCACCCGAAGCGAGCAAACTGACGTTCTTAATTGACCAAGTCTCAAAGAGCTCTTGAATCGAAAGGAGAGTTTCAGCTGCTTCGCTGGTTTCTGGCTCGATCATACTCAGATCAAAATTGATCTTGGGTAAGCCTTTGAGCGCAAAAGAGCACCCGCAAGCAGCAACGATCAACACCAAAAGACAGAGCGAAGAGTGAGCTTTTAAGAATGGAGGGGTCGTCAGTGACTTTGCGGTTTTTTTTGGGAATTTTTCGGTTGTCCAAGGCATGATCCAAAGACAAACGACCGACCCGACACCCAAACCGATGGCAATGAGGCACCCAAGTTGGGCAACTCCCTGGAAAGAACTCAGAATCAGCACCGCGAAGACAGCTGCGGTGGTGAAGGCTGCCCAAAGGATACTTGGGGCGAGGTGTCGTCTTGTTTCATCAGCTGACTCTTGAGCTTGTGATTCCCGAGCGATAACGACCCCGTAATCGATGACAAGACCTAGCAGAATGGCCGCAAATCCGACACTCACAAGGTTGAGTGTTCCGAAGAGCCAGCCTGCAATCCCCATCGTGATTAAAAAGACCAAAGCCATGATGGAGGTCAAAAACACGAGGTGGATGGGGTTGCGCTGAATCAGCAAAAAAAGGATCGCTACCAGGCAGCAGGTCATGGCAACCGTTCCGCTCATGTCCTTTTCCATGCTTTTTCCAAGCTCAGCACTGAAGACAGGCCCCCCGGTGAGCCGATAGGAAAATCCGTCTTTCATCCAAGGATCGAGCGCCGCTCGAATTTCTTCAACCCATTGAGAATGAAGCCGGTAGTCGGCAACAAGATCGGGGTTACCAATGGTGATGAGCCAGTATTGGCCATTCTCGCTTTGAAAACTGAGATTATTGTTTTGGAGGGTGAGCAGTGCGGGATGGTTTAGAAACCCAAGAGGGTCGTATGCTGCTTTGGTTGTGGCTTGCGGATCGATGGAGAGCTCGATGGTTTCTCGAGAATCTTGGAGTAGCTGGGTGAGTGCTTCTTGAGAAGAAAGGTTGTTGGTGAAGCGTTGCACCTCTTGGGGATCAGCATCCATCCACAGGCGCGCCAAACTCTCAGCGATCGCCTTGGGCGCTTTCTCCGGGCCAGAACGAGTTTCTACCTGAGCCTTCGGGAGAGTTTTGCGGAGGTGTTCTGCGAGGTCAGTGGCGTCTTGCTCAAAAACTTCTTCTTCGTGTTTTAGCAGGACAACGACCTGTTCGGCTTTGGCAAAATGAGTTCGGAGCTCTTGCAGGGCTTCAATTTCGGGGACGCCTGCTGGAAGAATGCCTAAGATATCGGTAATAAAAGTAAGCCGAAGAAGTCCGGGAATAGAAAAGGCAATCAGTAGGAGCAGAGTGAGCCCTGTTCGAAATCTCTTTGGCACGCCAGAAGATGTAGGCAGGAAATAGAAACTTCAAAAGAGAGAAGATCATCTTCTGTTTTTTATTGGATCATCGGCGTGGAAAGCTAGCTTTGCCGGAGTGAAGCTCTTGGTTTGTTTTCTACTCCTGTTTTTGGTTTCCCATCCTGCATGGTGCCAAGATGCTCAGCCTGATGTGGAGCCGCTGCGCGCGGCCCTTGCTAAGCAAAAAGAGCTGAAGTCAGTGCAAGTCAAATTCCGACAGATCAAAACAGCTCCGGCCCTTGCTGAGCCCATCAAAACGATGGGGCAACTCTGGCTCGTTCCGGGTAAGGCCTTCCGCTGGGAGCTCGGCACTCCAAAGAAAACCTCGGTGGTGTTTGATGGTGAGAGTGTCTTTGTTTTAAATGAAATCAAAAAAACGGCTCAGAAGCTCAGTCCAAACGATCAAGCCATTAAGCCACTTTTGCTGACTCTCGGGATTGGCAATGAGGCAAGTTTTGAGGGATTGAATTCGATTTTTAACATCACCTCAACTAACCAGAATGCTGAGAGGCATGTTTCAGTCATGGTTCCTCGCTCGAGGTTAATTCGAAATTTTATCAATTCGATGTTGATGCAAGTGAATCTCAAGACCTCCTTTGTGGAGCGCATTGGCTGGACTCAAAAGGACGGCACCGAGATGATGACTGAGTTCTTGAAGCCAACCCTTAATGAGCCCCTAGAGCCATCTCTCTTTCAGGTGCAAGCTGAGCAATACAAGTGGTCTCAGTAATTGCCGCTTCGTTGATCAAGGCCCTCAACAAAGTGCAAAATGCCACGGTTAAGATTTGCTTGTTGAGCGGATCGGTGGCCATTCTTTTGCAATGAAAGTCCTCGAGCTGATTGCGCCTTCTGAGTTTTGTGTTTCTGAAAAACCGAAGCCAACCCCTCAATCCGATGAGGTTTTAATCAAGGTTGCTTGTTGTGGAATCTGCGGAAGCGATGTGCACGGAATGGACAACAGCAGCGGGCGTCGTATTCCGCCTATGATTATGGGGCACGAAGCCAGTGGGGTCATCGAAGAGATTGGGTCTGAGGTCTCTGGCTGGAATTTGGGCGATAAGGTTTCTTTCGACTCCATGGTTTTTTGTGGGGATTGTGAGTTTTGTGATAGGGGTGAGACAAATCTTTGTGAGCATCGCCAAGTGATGGGGGTGTCTTGTGAGGAGTTTCAGCGCGATGGGGCGTTTGCAGAGTGGGTGATTGTACCTGCCCGTATTCTTGAGCGGATGCCAGAGGGCTTATCGTTCCAAGAAGCGGCCTTTACCGAACCACTCGCTGTTGCTTTACATGCGGTCAACCTCGTCAAGGTCAAGCAGGGAGAGCGAGCCATTGTGGTCGGTTCGGGGTTGATTGGTCTTCTTGTCATTCAGGCTCTGAAGCGTGCAGGGTGCTCGGAAGTGGTGGCCATCGATACCGATCGTCGTCGCCTTGATCTCGCCCTTGAGTTGGGGGCCACGAGCGCCTTCTTGCCTGAGGAGAATTGTGGTCTTAGTTTTGACTTGGCAATGGAAGTCGTTGGCGCAGCGCCGACTTTGGAGAAAGCGGTTAAATCTGTCAGGAAAGGTGGGAGGGTCGGCCTCGTGGGTAATGTTGTGGCGGAGGTTCCTCTGGCCTTACAGTGGGTCGTGACTCGTGAGATTTCTCTGATTGGTTCCTGTGCTGCCGCAGGAGAGTGCACGGAGGCCCTTGCGGCGATTGCTGCAGGAGACATTCAGGTCAAACCGCTGATTTCGGCCGTCGTGCCCCTTGAGCAAGGAGCAGATTATTTCCGTCGTTCGCGCGAGGGCAAAGAAGGTTTGTTGAAGGTCTTGATCCAGCCTTCTGGAAATTAATTGGCCATGATCTCCTCGGGCGCATTCGCGAGAATTTGGTGGAAGGGGGAAATCTCGGTCATGAGTTGCTTCCACATCGACGCATTGTGAGAGAGATCGAGGAGTTTTTGGTCGGCACTCAGGATGGTCCAAGATTCTTGGTCGATTTCTCCCTCAAGTTGTTCGGCCGACCAACCCGAGTAACCAATGAAGGCTCGCACAAGGGTCCGAGGATGATTCACGTAGGCCATAGCCTCTTCTGCTGAAATCCTCACGGCATAGTCAAAACGCCCCTCCCGCACCCAAAAGGCGGCGAATGTCAGATGCTCTCGAGAAACGGGTCCGCCAAAATGAACCGGCACGGTCTGGAGGTCGAAAAATCGAGGGTCTTTGAGGAGGTCTCCAACGTTTTGGCCGCTTGGCTGGTTTAAGACCAGACCGAAGGCTCCTTCTGATTGAGAGTGTTCGGCAAGGAGGATGACCGATTTGTGAAAGGTGCCCTCCCGCAGGATCGGATTGGCGAGGAGAATTTTCCCCTGAAGTTCGGGGAGAGGCGGATGCGAATTCATGGGAAAAGAATCGTGATTTCATTCATTTTGGTCAAGGAAGCATCGAAAATGACCGAAATGATGGGGGTTTCTCCCAAAAAACCCGTTAGAAAGGCGAATTCTGTTTGTATTCCGACTTGAATGAAGTCCGTGAGTTTAGTCTGTTGCGCGCCTCATGAATACAGAAGCTCTCACGCGGGCGGCCACTGAGGCCCGCGGACTTGCCATCGACGCCGTCCACGCTTGTTCCTCCGGTCACCTTGGTCTCCCACTCGGGTGTGCCGAAATTGGTGCGGTTCTTTTTGGCGAAGGACTCAAGTTTAATCCAGCAGCTCCAAAGTGGTTAAATCGCGATCGCTTCATTCTTTCAGCCGGTCATGGATCGATGTTTATCTACAGCTGGCTTCACCTTGCTGGCTACAAGGTGAGCAATCAAGATGTTGCTGATTTCCGCAAACTTCATTCGATTACTCCGGGTCACCCTGAGTTTGATGAAACTGAAGGAGTCGAGGCGACGACGGGGCCTCTTGGCCAGGGGGTCGGTAATGCGGTGGGCTATGCCCTCTCTGGAAAACACGCCGCTGCGCGTTACAATACCTCCGAGCATACGATTTTTGATCATCATGTCGTCGCGTTGGCTGGGGATGGATGTCTCCAAGAAGGAGTGGCTCAAGAAGCCATCGCCTTTGCGGGGCACAGTGGGTTAGATAACCTGATTCTCATCTATGATTCTAATGATGTCACTCTTGATGCCATGGCTGAAGTCAGTCAGGGGTGGGATACCGAGAAATATTTTGAGTCACTCAATTGGGATGCTGTGATGATTGATGGACATGATCTTTCGGCAATCCTTGATGCTCTTCAGGCTGCCAAGGCGAATGACAATGGGAAACCAAAGGTCATTATTGCTAAGACCGAAATTGGGCGTGGCATTCCTGAAGTGGCTGGAACTGCTGCGGGTCACGGAGAAGGTGGGGCAAAGTTTTCTGAGTCTGCTCGGGCGGGCTTAGGACTTCCGTCCGAACAACATTTTTATGTCTCTGAGGAGACAAAAGCATACTTCGCAGCCCAAACTGAAGGGAAGGTTGCAGGCTTTGAGCAATGGCAAGCAACCTACGATGCTTGGGCGACAGCAAATCCTGAATTAGCGGCTGAGCTTCAAGATGGAGTGGCAAAGGCGGTTCCGACGGATCTCTCTGCTCAGATTCCAGCTTTCGCTGAGGATTATGCGGATGCCACTCGCGGTTCCGGAGGGGTTGTGATCAATGCTCTTGCGAAGGCGATGCCTCAGGTGATCACGGGTTCAGCCGATCTCTATGGCTCAACCAAGAACTATTTGAAGGATGGGGGTGACTTTTCTGCCTCTGACGCCTCTGGTCGTAATATTTGGTTTGGCATTCGTGAACATGGAATGGGTGCGATTTGTAATGGTGTCGCCTACGATGGCCTTTTCCGGATTAGTGGTGCGACTTTCTGTGTCTTTGCCGATTATCTGAGACCATCCATTCGGATTGCTGGTCTGGCCAAGTTGCCAGTGACTTATATCTTTACTCATGACTCGGTTGGCGTCGGAGAAGATGGTCCAACTCACCAGCCCGTTGAGACGGTCTCCGGGTTGCGCGTCATCCCTAACGTTGATGTCATCCGCCCAGCTGACCAAGAGGAAGTTGTAGGCTCGTGGATTGCTTCGATGGAGCGCACGGATGGACCAACTGCTCTGATCTTGAGCCGTCAGAAAGTACTCTCGCTCAACAATTACGCGTCAGTAGAGGCTCGCCGTGAGGGAGTTTCAAAAGGTGCTTACATTCTCAAAAAGGAAGAAGGTGAGCTTAGCAGTATCATCTTGGCAACTGGCTCTGAAGTGGAGCACGCCCTCAAGGCGGCCGAGCAGTTAGGTTCTGGATGCCGTGTTGTTTCTGCACCATGCCTCGAGCGTTTTGACCGCCAAAGTGCTGCTTACCAAGAGGAAGTGCTTCCTTCTACTTGCACCAAGCGAGCCGCCATTGAAGCTGGAGTGACAGGACTCTGGTATAAGTATGTCGGCTTGGAAGGAACGGTCATTGGAATTGATCGTTTTGGAATGTCTGCTCCTGGTGACATTGTGATGGATCAACTCGGAATCAAGGCCGAAAGCCTTGTCAGTGCTTTGAGTTAATCTACTTCGGCTCTCATCGAGTTTGTGAGCGGTCTTCGAGCTTTTTCGGAGGCCACTTTTTTTACCCAGCTCTTATTGGTTTTTTCGAAGTGCTGGGAATTTCGGTCCACCACCACTGTAGGGTTGTTGATCGAAATCGTAAACCGGGCCTCCGTGGCGAGGATCTCCCGCGCGTTCGAGGGCAGCGGTGAGAAGTGTGGCGTATTTTTTGGTGAGTTCCGGTTTGCTTTGAGCGAGATTGATAAGCTGATCGGGATCTTTGGAGAGTTCATAAAGTTCCTCCGCTGGCCGTTTCGAAAAGCAAAGTTGATAAGCTTTTGGAAATTGATCTTGGCGATCAATGATCAAGGACTTGGTTGGCCCGTTATCGGTATCTCCATACCACGTGTTTTTAAGTGCTGCCTTTTGCCATCGCGGGGTGCCGTTGGGCCAACGAGTCGGCTCGTAGTTTCGGATGTAGAGATACTGGTGATCCCGATACATGCGTGAAGGGTATCCTCCAAGATTTGGTGCCTCCTGACTTGGAACATGCCGTTCCTTTCCTGCAATGATGAAGGGTCGAAGCTTTTTTTCTCCCGCGCCTGTAAGGGCGGGGAGGAGGTTGATCCCGGTCATTTCCCCAGGAATTTTGACCCCGGCTGCGGCAAGGAATGTTGGAGCCAGATCGATCAGAGAAGCAAAGTTGTGGAACTCCTGTCCCGCTTTGATTTTTTTCCCCCAACGAATCGCCAAAGGAACTTTGGTGCCCGAATCATAGAGGTTTGATTTGCAGCGTGGGAAGGGCATCCCGTGGTCCCCGGTGACCACGATGATGGTCTTGTCGAGTTCGCCGATTCGTTCAAGTTCAGCAACCGCCTTTGCGACGTCCGAGTCAAAGCGTTGGACTTCAAAATAATAGTCAGCAATGTCGCTGCGAATCTCCTCAGTATCGGGGAAAAATGAAAAGGGGCGAATCTTTGATAAATCCATTCCTGAATCTTTACCCGAGCCTTTTTTGTATCCGCGGTGAGGGTCCGATGCGCCAAGCCAAAAACAAAAGGGTGTTTGAGTGTCAGGTCTTGCTGCAAGAAACTCCGAAAACCCCTTTGGGTAAACCTTGCCGGCAGGGTGATCTTGTAGGAATTTTCCTTCGAGCGCTCCTGGGCCGAAGGACTTTCTCCAGGAGCCGGTGTGATAGCCTGCTTGTTTGAGGAGACGCGCGTAGGATTCTACGTCTTGCGGGAGGGTTCCATATAAGTTCGCACCGGCTTGCAGCCGCCAGTGCCACTGGCCGGTCATCAGTGAATTCCGGCAGGGTGTGCAGGAGGGGGAGGAGACGTAGGCGTTCCAGAAGAGAGCACCCTCTCTGGCGATGCGATCAAAGGTTGGAGTCTGAACGACAGAATCATTCTGATAGATCGTGGCATGAGGAGCCCCCCAGTCATCAGCAATGCAAAAGAGAATATTAGGTCGCTCGCTGGCCATCACAATCTTCGTGATGATGGCGAAAAGAATCAGGCATTTTGGCATCTACTCGAGCATGTCTCTCTATGAGGTGGATTCAATGAAACAATCGTTTTTATGGTTTAGAAAGATTAAGCAACACTTTAGACATTGACGCTTTTGGGCAATGATGATAGTCCCAATCCTTACTGTCAACTTATTGGCAGTAAAAATATAACGTTATGAAAAAAACCAAGTTAACATCTGCACTGAGCCTCATCTTCGGGATGGCGGCTTCTCAAGCTGCGGTGATTACCTGGGACGCTCNAATCGCTAATACGACGGCAGCTGATATCCTCAACACGGGAGATCTTCACATTGCTATCGATGCAGCGAGTTCAGATGCCACCGTTGTCAACGGGGTAACCTTCGAGCCTGCGAATGTTTTCGGAGGTAATGCCGAGGGCAATTTCTGGACCCAGGCGGGCGTGACCACAGGGGATGCCGGGCTTGACAGTTTGTTAGATAGTCATAGCTGGGCGGGTGGAACACCCTCTGAAGGCTCCTTCGACATCGTCGGACTGACTATTGGACAAGCCTACACGGTTCAGATTATTGCAGTAGGTGATACCCGGGGTTGCTGTGCTGGTCGCACGCAAGCATTCGGTGGTGATGGCAGTTTCAGTGCTGACCTGACCCGTTCTGAGCCTTCTTCAGTGATCGGAAACTTCGTTGCTGACGCGGAAACTCAGACCATCGTTGCGATCGGATCTCAGGATGGCGGTATTTCTGGATATCAAGTCCGGACTGGCATTTCTGCAATTCCAGAGCCTAGCTCAGCAGCACTTCTCCTTCTCGGAGTCGCAGGATTAGGAATTCGCCGTCGCCGCTAATTTCAATCAAAATTCTTTCAACCGCGCCTTCCCCCGTTGGAGGCGCGGTTTTTTGTTAGAGGGGGAGTCAGTCAGTGGAGTTCTTAAACTTCTCTCGGATCAAAAGATTCGTCGAAGCGTCATTGCTTCTGGGGTCTTCCTAGTTCACCATTTCAATTAGTGAAAACAAAGCCCCTTCAGATTCTCTCTCTAGTCATTCTTGTTCTTCTTGCTGGTTACTTCGGCTGGCAGATTCCCCTCAAGAAAAAGTATGATCACTTGCGTGACCAACTGCTCGATCCATCCCTCTCATTTCGCGTACAGGGCTTCGAGCAGGATGATCTGACATTTCTAGAGACAGTCAAAAAGGATTGGGACGTCGTCGCACAAGAATGCCCTGATGTTGTTTTTGCCGAGATTTCAGAGGCGGTCGGCTTTGAAGAATCCGTGCAGGGAGTCGTCGACTTTCACACTTATAAGGTGGCTCCATTCTCATTTTTTAACCACCGCCAGAATGTGAATGAAATGCTGATCGCGACGACGATGGCAATAGCTCTTCCAAACTCTATGGATCATCTCCTTTATCTGGGTGAAGGGGTTTGTTTCATTAAATACAGCGAAGAAGTTATCGAAGTTTTTGAGGATACTCAAGATGGGCTGAGCCGCACGCTCTATCGTTTCGTCAAAAGCGATGAAGAATAATTCGTCGAGCGATCAAACGAGGGCCAGCCACAACAGGTGTCTTTTCACAACTAGATTGGTCTTTAGGAAGTTATTATTTAGGCATAGAACTCGACACA
>JALRJZ010000051.1 GCA_023261045.1 Akkermansiaceae bacterium | reverse complement strand
AGCAAGTAGAACGTGCTTTTGGGCCACAAGGTGCCGATGGTATTATGGAGCTCAAGCTCGACCTGAACGGAATGGATTTTTTGCAAGGCGGAAACCAGAAAAATGGATTCAGAGGATTTGGGACCATGCGGCTCCAAGATAACGAGGGATCCATCGAAATGAAAAAGACCGATGGTCAGCAAGAACTGACAATCCGGGACAACGAAGGGAAGGTCCTTTTTAGCGGGCCATACGATACCGAGATTGATCAAGAGGCAGTGCCCGAAGAATATCGAGATCGAGTTGAGCGGTTACTCGGCAATGGAGGAGGCTTTCAACTTAAGCTGGGAGGCGATCTTCGTCCCCAAGAAAAGGCAGAGTAAAAAGTGATCTGTAACTTTTAAATTCGAACGGCGCTTCTTGAGAGGCGCCGTTTTTATGATGGGTCATCGATCTCGAGTCGATACCTGGGAATTGATGGATCGACATCTTTAGCAAACCGGTCGATCCCTCCATCCACTCCAAAAGTATTTTTTAGTCCATGTCCGCGAAACCAAGCGCAATGATCAAGAACATGCCGGCCTTGATGGTCTAACAATACGATTTTTTGCTCCTGATTGGAATCGGCAAAGATTTCGGTTTGGAGCTCTTGGGTCATTAAGCGCGCCTTTGGTAAAGTGATGGCCTCAAACTCCTCTCGAGTTCTGGTGTCTAGCAAGACGAAAAGCTCGCCTTCATCGAAGAGTTTTTGAAGCTCGGTTGGTTGGATTAACATTTCCTGGTCGTGGTCATGGCTCTCACGAAGGCACTTAATGGCTTCATCCAGAGGGATCTCATTGTTGTCGCAGACGGTTGCCAAGCTGTCTTCAGGGGCGTAGGCGCAAGCTTGACACCCCCCAATATGAAAAGCCGCAAATAAGGCTCTTCGGGCGCCAGGATACTCCTCTAGGAGGGCCTTCATAGTCAGGTTTCCATGCACGTCCAAGCTCATGGCAAGAGAATGTCAGAGATAATGAGGAGGGAAAGGCGAGAGTTGGGGCTTTTATTCAGAGGGGATTGTTGGCAGAATGATGCACCAAGATCGATGGCTGAGCACGACGACGAACCTAAAATCTACCTTCTGCCAAATTTGATGACCGCAGGAAATTTGCTGTGCGGTTTTTTGGCGATATTGACGATTTTTAAGGGGATGCAAACCGAGGGTTTGCTCGAGGCGAAAGATTATTATCAGCAAGCCATGCTCTATATCTTCATCTCGTGTCTTTTTGATTTGCTCGATGGTAGGCTTGCAAGGCTCGGGGGGCAAGAATCACCTTTTGGGCAGGAGTTTGATTCCTTAGCAGATATGGTTTCCTTTGGGCTTGCTCCAGCGATGTTGGTCTCGCGGGCGGTCCTTGCAGACTTTGAATTGCCCAAAAGTTTTGATCCGGAAGGAGCCAGAGAAATTGGGGTGACCTGGGCCATTGCCTTCGTCTATCTCTTGTGCGGGGGGATTCGTCTTGCACGTTTCAATTGCCTTGCGCGAGTCGGGCATACCAGCGGAGATTTCCGCGGTATCCCAATTCCGATGGCTGCAGGTTTTGTCGCCTCGTTGACATTTATCATGATTAGCTTTGCGGAAAATGAGCGAAGCTTGGGGTGGTTGTCTTATCTCTTGGCCGCGATGATTTTGGGAATCTCGCTCCTGATGGTAAGTAATGTCCGTTACCCCAGTTTTAAGAAAATCGATTTTAGGACAAAAGCGAATGTGTGGACCCTGCTCGGATTGGCAGTTCTTTTAGGGTTCTTGTTTATTTTCCGAGTTTATGCTCCTGCTCTGATCTTTCTCGCTTATTTGGTCACTCCACTGTTTCGCCGAAAGCAACAGAAGGTGGCCTCCTAAAAGCCGTGGGTATTTAACTTTTCTAAAACTTTATTGACCACTGTGGTCAACGAAGCTACTGATGGAGTCAATTGTTCGTCGTGATCCAACGTGAGGGATATCGGGTGATTCAGGCCCTCGTCTTCGCTTTCCTATTGTCAATAGGTGGAGCCTTCGGCGCGACTCATACCGTCTTAAAGTCTGAAACCTTCTATTCAATTGCCAAGAAGTATGGGGTGTCGTTGAGCTCGTTGATGGCGGCCAATGATGTGAAGGACCCTCGCCTGCTCCAGATTGGCCAAAAACTAATAATACCCACTTCGAGTTCGGTTGAGTCAGCCCGAACCCAGCCCCAAAAGAAATCATTGAGGATCGTGATTGATCCCGGTCATGGAGGGAAGGATCGTGGCGCAGTTTGGGGGGGAGTGAAGGAATCTGATTTGAACCTCAAAGTCGCTCTGAAGGTGGAAAAAGACTTAAAAGCTCGAGGTTATACGGTGATTATGACTCGCCGTAGCGATGTCTTTGTGAGCTTGGAGCAACGGGCCAAGCTTGCAAATCGCTATTCGAATTCAATTGTCGTCAGTATTCATTTTAATGCATCGACTTACACGAGTGTTCGCGGAGCAGAAACTTATTATGCCGGCACGAAGGGGAAGTATCTGGCTCAGTCGATCCAGAAAGAAATGGTCAAAAACTTGAAGGTGAGAGATCGGGGGATTATTCACCGAAAGTTTTCGATTTTAAGACAAACCGCATACACTGCGGTTTTGGCTGAGTGCGGTTTCATAAGCAACTCCTACGAGCGTTCTCGTTGTGTCACTTCCTCCTATCAGAGCGCTGCGGCTCGAGCGATTGTTGCTGGAATTGAGCGCTATGATCGCACTTACTAATTCTGGGATCCTGTATTTACTCTTCAGGTTCATTTTGTTAGACCAACGTTATGAACTTTTCCTCCAGAAACTGGTTTTGTGTTTTGAGTTTCGTTGTGGGCTTCAGTGGATCGCTCTATGGGCAGGGACCCTTCGGACCTGGACGTCCTCTCGGAGGTGGATTTAGCAACGGGTCCGCTCAGGGACAGGGGCAGCCTAAACTGCGTGGAGTGGCGCAAGAGCTTGGTAAGGCAAGTGATCGATTTCTTGCTTGGCGAATCGCGCATTTAGAGGGAGCTGAGTGGTTTACCAAAGAGCAGGAGGACTTACGGGAGTCTTATCGGGAGATGGAGCGAAAAATTCGCGAAGCTGTGACTGAAGATCGCCTTGACGAGAAAAAGGGGCGCGAGTTGCTCGTCACCTTGGTCAAAATTGGGAAGGATGCGAATTTAGGTGCGAAAGCAACAGAGGTTTCTTTGGAGAACTTGAATGATGCTCTTCAGCAGGCTAGCGAAAATAATGCGAAGGCGGGGACACTCACACCCAAGTTGAATCAAATCCAATGGCTTGTTAGTGAAATCCTTTTCTATGGTTCGCACACCTCAACATTAACGAGTGGGAAAGTGAGTTCCTTGAAGCGAAAGCTCCTGGCCAATGAGGAGAAAGAAAAGGATGCCAAGCAAGATGGAAAGCTCACAGAGAGAGAGATTGAAAGTCTGGAAGAGAGCGTTCTCGAGATTTGGGGTGGGATCGTGAAATCCTATCGGAGACACGAATAGAAATCTAAAAGGTTTCTCGCGTCCTAAGGAGTTTGCGTCACGCACCGGAATGCTCCATAATTAGGTATGGCCAGTCGCAGTCGACGCAAGGCAGGTGGGAATCAAGGCCTCCCGCAATCACTTAAAAGGTGGTTGTTCTGGGGTGGTTTTCTTGCCCTTGTTTGCTCCATTGGTGGGGTTCTTTATGGGTATCAAACCGTGAGAAGTTATCTTCGTAGCGATGAATTTAGATCAAAGCTTAGCCTAAAAGCGGGGGATTATTTGAAAGGTGGGGTTGAGATTGAGCCCTTTGAGTGGGACGGGTGGACGGTTTCAACAGATCGTTTCACCTTTCAGAGTGCCGAAGAGTTCCAAAACATTGAGGTGAAGGGGGTTGATGCTCTTGTTGATATTAGAGGAATTTGGGATGGAGTTTACCGGGTCAAAGATGTTCGAGTTCGAGAAGTCGGCTTCATCCAAGATCCTGGCCAAAGGCCAGTGGGTCTTCGTAAGCCTCTTCCCATTGAGAAAGAAACTTTTTTTGATCGTTTCATGCCTGATGAAACGGAGGTCACGAGAATCAGTGTGGCGCAAGCTCATGGAACGGTCGTTCTTGATCAAAAGGCATGGTCTTGGGATCAAGTCGCTGCCGAGATGATTCCCGGCGCGAACCGGGGTGTTTATGAAATCTCTCTCCAAGGGGGCAGTGTTCAAACCCCTTTTGACGTGGTAGGAGAGCTTGAGCTTAATGAGGCGAAAGCAAGGGTGTCGGGAGATCGGTTTTATCTCTTATCATCCGGCATCAGGGTGTTTGAGAGTGGGCGTCTCTCATTAGACGGTGATTTCGGAGTCGAAGATGGGCGCTGGAATCTCAATGGAGTATTAAATGGAATTCGGATGGAGGATGTGATTGCCGAAGATTGGAAACGCCGACTAATCGGGCCTCTTGAGATCGATTTTAAAGCGGAGCAGGCTCCGAACCAGGAGGCTGGCATCAAAGGTCATTTAAGTATGAAAAATGGTATTTTGACGGCCCTTCCTGTTCTCGACCGAATTGCAGCTTATGCCAATACCGAGAGGTTCCGCCGATTAGCACTTTCTGATGCAAGCCTTGATTTTTCTCGCCGAGGAGAGGTTATTGATTTGAGAAATATAAGTATTACCAGTGAAGGGCTGATTCGCATCGAAGGAGCGATGACAATTGTTGGAAATGAGATTACCTTGGGGAACTTCCAGGTTGGAATTACTCCTGGCACATTGTCACACTTGCCTGGTGCGGAAACGAAGGTTTTTCGGCCTGGTGATCTTGGTCTCTTATGGACGCCGCTGGTGATCACGGGAACGCTTGATTCTCCTCAGGAAGATTTAAGTGACCGTCTCATTGCGGCAGCGGGACAGCGAATGTTTGAGGTTTTGCCGGAAACTGGTCAGGTCGCCTTGAAGTATACGGGAAAAGCAATCGGAGAGACCACAAAAGCCTTTCTTGATCAGAAGGGAATCATTCTTGAGATTGGCAAAGGGTTATTAGACCGAACCAGTCACTTTCTCAAACAGGGGGCAGATTCAGCTTTGAAATCGGGTGAAAATGCGGTTCAGACAGGGCAGGGTGCACTTGAAACTGGGAAGGCGGCAGTTGAAGGAGTGGGTCACCTTTTTAATATTTTCGGAGGTGCGCAGAAAAAAGAGAAGTAAGTTGGTGCCGTATGAAAGTTCATCTCTTAAAGAAGGAACAGTGGCTTCCGATTTCAATTCAGGAGGCTTGGGAGTTTTTTTCTTCTCCGCGTAATCTTGATGAAATCACCCCACCGGAGTTAGGTTTCAAAATCGTTTCTCTGCCAGAAGAGGAGATGTATGAAGGAGAGATCATCACTTACAAAGTGAAGCTCTTTCCGGGATTCTGGATTCCCTGGGTGACTGAAATCAAATCAGTCGAAGAGGGGAAATGCTTTGTTGATGAACAAAGATCTGGTCCCTACCGCTTTTGGCACCATCGCCATTCTTTTGAGCAAAAAAATGGAGGGACACTGATGACAGATCTCGTCCACTATTCGGTGGGAAAGTGGGTGATCGGAGATCTAGCCCATGTGCTTTTTGTGAGAGCTCAGTTAGAGAAGATTTTCAGCTTTCGCCGAGAGATTCTTGAGAAGAAATTTGGCGCGCCTTAAGAGGCCTTTTATTCGTTGTAGCGAGGGTCTGTTAAGGTTTTTAGGAAAGCAATGAGCGCCTTTTGGTTGGCAGGGCTGAGATTGAGACCTTTTGATGGAACAAGTTTGTCAACAGTGGGGTGCTTGTGGGGAGGGCCATTGTAGTGAGCGATCACTTCCTCGAGAGTTTCAAAACGCCCGTCATGCATGTAGGGAGCCGTCAGCTCGATGTTTCGGAGACTGGGTGTTTGAAAGAGCCCTTTGTCAGAGTTTTTTCCGGTGACTTGGTATCGCCCGAGGTCCTCGGTGTGCTCCAAACCATTATTTCGAAATTTGAAATCTGAGAATTGAGAACCTCCATGGCACTGGAAGCATCCCGCTCCACCCAAGGATGGTTTTTGGAAAAAGAGTTTTTGACCCTGAGCCTCTTCGGGCGTGAAGTTTTCTTTTTTCTCTGCAACGAGATCATATTTTGACTGATCACTCGTGAGTGAAAGGAGGTAGTTCTCGAGGGCGAGGCTGAGTTTCTGAGTAGTCACCGGCCCTTGGCCATAGGTGTTTTCAAATTCACGGAGGTAGCCACCACGACGATTGAGCCTGAAAATGACCTGATTCAAATTGGCGGCCATTTCTTGATGGTCCTGAATTGGAACAAGGACTTGGTCGCGAAGGCGATTCTCACGGCCATCCCAAAAGAAATGGCTTTTCCAAGCCAAGTTGAAAAGAGGCATCGAATTGCGTTTTCCTAGACGTCCTTCGAAACCTCGTGAGAAACGTCGGTCATCAGCAAATGCAAAATCGGAAACGTGGCAGCCTGCGCAGGAGACTGTCCCGTCGATTGACAAGATTGTGTCGTTAAAAAGTCGCTCTCCAAGGGCGATCCGTTCCTTAGTGAGAATATTGTCTTCGGGAAGCGAGGGTGCTGTGAAGCGTTGTGAGTATTTGAGTTGGTAAGGGGTGTTCGACCGAGGGACATCAATGGCCGTCGCAGGAACAATGAGTAACCCGATGAGAGTAAGATATTTCCTAACCAACACGGGGAGACTCTATCACAGATTTCAAAATCTTGAAGAGGGCCTTTTTTGCTTTGAAGGAGGAAGTAGCAAGGAAGGCCAAGCTCTGCTAAGAGGAGACTTTCTAGCAGACTTTCATTTTTTTTAGGTTAGAGTTCGCAGGGAGTGTTCGATGGCTTTCTGGAATTTCTAGATACCTAAAATCATGATAGAACTTGAAGATTATTTTGAAGATGTTGTTGGTAAAACCCTTCGAGGGACTGGCATGTCCGATGAAGTTCTTTCGTTTCTAACGGGGGTGGATCAATCCACGATTGTCCAAGTCAAAAACGGAGAGTTTGATGAAGTCGCATTGCGAGCGATCGCCCCCTGTTTGGGCCTTTGTGCAGATTCGCTCGTGGAGCTTGGTCAGAGGTCGTGGCATCCTCAAAAAGTAGATGTTGAGGGCCTTTTCCAGTTGAATACTGATTTTCATGGGGAAATGACGGTCAATTCGTATCTCGTTTGGGATCCTCAAACGAAAAAAGCAGCCCTTTTTGACACCGGAGCGAATGCGGACAGCGCTCTGCTCAAAGTCTCGGAACTCGGGCTCGAGCTTGAAACCCTTTTTATTACCCACACGCATTTGGATCATATTGTTGATGTGCAAAAAGTCGTGGCCGCTTGGCCAAGCATTCAAGTGAGGGTCAATAGTAAGGAGGCGATTTCTAAAGCAGAGCGATTTTGTGTAGGGGAGAGCTTCTCAATTGGGAATCTACAAGTCGCTACTCGTCTCACTTGGGGGCATTCACCGGCGGGAACAACCTATGTGATTGATGGCTTATCAAGACCAATTGCAGTGGTGGGTGATGCCTTGTTTGCTCAGTCTATGGGGGGTGGTGTGATTTCCTTTCAGGATGCTCTCTCAACGAACCGTTCAGAAATCTTTTCTCTGGAAAACCAGACGGTGATCTGCCCGGGCCATGGGCCAATGACCACAGTAGGAGAGGAAAAAGCTCATAACCCCTTCTTTCCCGAGTATAAGTAATAAACCTAAGAGAATTTTTTTAAGATGAGTAAAATTGGATTTGTTGGCGTTGGTCGAATGGGTGCGAATATGGCGCGCCATTTACAGGTTGATTGTGGGCACGAAATCACGGCAGTTTACGATATTAATCAGACTGTGTCCGGAGAGCTTGCCGATGAGTTAAATGCGAAGCATTGCCTCAATTTGGCCGAGGTGACGGCCAATGCAGACGTCATTTTTACAGTCGTCACCAATGACGCCGCAATGCGAGAGATTTTTCTGGAGGGAGAGGATCACCTTTTTGTCGGCGCAACTGAGAAGACCTTTATTAATTGCGCAACCTTATCACCTAAGATCCACCGCGAGGTCTACGAGGAGGGAAAAAAACAAGGTGCTGAGGTGCTTGAAGGAGCCATGGCTTCATCCATTTCTCAGGCTCGTGAGGGGACTCTTTTTCTTATGATTGGTGGTGATGAAGAGGTTTTTGCCAAGCATCGAGATCTTCTCGGTGAACTCTCAATTAATCTCCGGCTTTGCGGGCCTATCGGTCGGGCGGCGGAAGTGAAAGCACTCGTCAATATGGTCATGAATATGAATACCGTGGCCTTGGCAGAAGGGTTGGGTCTTGCAGATGCGCTGGGTCTTGATTTGAAGATGGTCTGTGAGGTCTTTGCCCAAACGGGGGCGAATAGTCGGGTTTTAGAAACAGACTCTGAAGACATGATTGCGCGAGATCATGACTGTTGGTTCTCCTCTGAGCACGCTGCAAAGGACTCAGGAATTGCTGCCAGTATTGCGGCTGAGCACGGGCTCAACTTACCTCTCAATGAAGCTGCGAAAAACCAGTATGAGAAAATGGTTCAACTTGGGCTTGGAGGACTTGATAAGTCCGGGATCGCTGAACTGACCTTTAAAGGCCGGGGTGATTCTTAAAGTGTTTGAGCAAACGTTGACTGTTGGTAAAACAAAAAGGCTCGCTATTCCTCGAAAATCAATCTTTAGAGGCTTTCGGGTCAAGAGCATCTCGGAGTCCATCACCGAGAAAGTTAAAGGCGAAGAGCGTGAGAGAGAAAAGAACCGCAGGAATTGCCAAGACAGTGATATTTGTCTCGAGGTAGTTAGCCCCTTCTTGGATTAACTTTCCCCATGATGAGTTCGGAGGCTCGATACCCAATCCGATGTAACTAAGGGTTGCTTCATAAAGGATGAAGCTAGGAATGGTGAGGGTCGCGTATATGATAATAGGGCCCAACATGTTTGGTAGAATATGCCGGAAAAGAATACGGTGATGGGTCAAGCCGAGCGAGCGAGCTGCTTCGACAAATTCTTGTTTCGAAAGAGAAGCCGCCGATGAACGAACGATACGTCCCATGGAGAGCCAGCCAAAACCTGCAATGGCGAAGGTGAGTGGAATGAGGTTGGCAAAGCGAAGGACAGTGTTGTCGTCAAAGCCCCAATCGTTGATGAGAATTCGAGCGAGGTCGTCAACGTGACCACTGATGATTTCCCGGAAAAGAATGACAATGATGAGGAAAGGCATGGCAAGAAGACCATCGACAATGCGCATCATCGCGTTGCCGATTCGACCACCGACATAGCCTGCAATACCACCATAAATAACCCCAATGGTGACAGTTAAGAGGGTGGCAATGATCGCGACTAAAAGTGAGATTTGACCTCCTTCAAGCACCCTCATGAGGAGGTCGCGCCCTAGCTGGTCCGTTCCTAAAAAACCTCCTTCTCCGAAGCCGGCGAAGCGGTTGGAGAGATCTTGTTGATTTCCATCATAACCAACCCACGAGAGAATGGGGGCAACCACGAAGCAGGCTGTAAGAATCAGGATGACAATGATTCCTCCCAAGATGGCGAGTTTGTTTTTTTTGAGACGAAGGTAAGCGTCAGACCAGAGGCTTGATCCCTTTTCGGTGATCAAAGGCTCGTTTGAAGCATCTTGAGTTGAAGTCGTCATAGAGCTTTTGGGCTTTAGGAATTGCGAAGTTTGGGATCCATAAAAATCAGAGCGAGGTCGGACATGAGATTCGCGATTCCCATGAGAATTCCGTAAAAGAGAACGAGTCCAAGAACGAGATTGTAGTCTTTGGAGGTAATCCCGAGGACAAAATGTTGTCCCATTCCTGGAACAAGGAAGATATTTTCGACGACGAATGATCCTGTGATGATCGCGGCGAAGGCAGGGCCAAGATAGGTGATTGCAGGGACCAATGCTGGTCGAAGCGCATGTCTAGTGATGATTTGGAGTTTGGGCACACCCTTGGCTCGGGCCGAGCGGATGTAGTCTTGTGAGAGCACATCAAGCATTCCTCCACGGGTGAGGCGAGCGAGGTAAGCGGCCACTCCGAAGCACAAAGTAATCGATGGAAGAATGATGTCCGAGCTTCGTTGCCAACCCGCAACATTAAGCCAATCTAAGGGCTTGGCGATGCTGAGTTGAAAAATCGGTCCTAAAACGAATGCCACGATACAAATCCCAGCCATGGCAATCACCATGGCAAGGTAATCTTGCCATCTATTATGAAACAGTGCGGCGATGATCCCCAGAGGGATTCCTATGCTGACCCCTAAAAAGAGCGAAAGGAGCCCTAGCTTCAAAGAAACAGGAAAGGATTCCGCGAGAAGGGTTGTGACTTTGCGCCCCTTCATTGCAAGAGAGTCGCCAAAATCACCATCGACTAAGATGTTTTTCCAGTATTTGGCGTATTGCCTGTGCAACGGTTTATCTAGGCCGTAGTAGGCCTCCAAGGCGGCTTGCTCTTCTGGCGAAGTCGCTTTGTCACTGGCAAATGGATTGCCTGGAATCGCTCTCACTGCGAAGAAGGTGAAGGTGACCAATAAAAAGACCACCATGAGTGTTTGGATGATTCGAGAAATGATGATTCGTAGCATAGGAAAATCGGAAAAGAGTTAATTCTTTTGAAGCTCAACGAATTTAAATGGGTGGTTGTTGAGGAGTAAAGGGTGCCAATTCTTAACCTCTGGTCTCATAAGGTAATTGGTGGTGTACCAGTAAATTGGGAGCACTGGGGTGTCCTTCATCATGGTTTTTTCCGCTTCAGAGAGAATTCCCATTCGAGTGGGAATGTCGGCCGTATGTTCAGCCTTTCTTAATAGGTCTTCAAAAACCTTAGAGCTCCATCCCGTATTATTATTGCCCCCTCCAGAGACCCACATTTCAAGGAAGGTGGTGGGATCGAGATAGTCGCCAATCCAACCCGCCACGACAATGTCATAGTCGGAATCGTATTGCTTTTGAAGATAGGTGGTCCATTCCCGTTGTTGGATTCGAACTTTAATTCCAAGGTGTTTTTGCCACATCGCCTGAAGGGCTTCAGCTTCACGGAGCCCTGAATCAGAATTGGTCGTGAGGAGGTCGATGTCAGGAAAAGATGAGGTTGATTCGTATCCCGATTCTTTGAGTAAGGCCTTTGCTTGCTCTGGATCAAAATGAATTAAGCCAGGAACAACATAATCACCAAAAGGAGGAACAATTCCCGAGGCTGGTTTCTGCCCTCCTTGTAAAATCTTTTCGCAAATGGCTTCTTGATCGATTGCGAGGGCAAAAGCTCTTCTTACCTTTGGGTTGTTAAATGGTTCATTGAGGGTGTTGACTCTGAGAAAGCGTGTTCCTACGTAAGATTCTTGGCGGAGCTGATCGGAATATTTCCTCTTGGCCATTGGGATGAGCTCCGAGGGAACCGTGTATGTAAGATGAAGTTGGTCATCTCCAAACATGCGCGTTTCGGTGTAATAGTTGTTGATCGGCATGTAACGAATGCCATCGAGCTTCACGTTCTTGGCATCCCAGTAGTGAGGATTGCGCTCCACCTCAAGAAGGTGATTGGTGCGCCAAGTTTTGAGTTTAAATGCGCCATTAGAGACGATGTTTTCGAGTCTCGTCCATGGGGATGAATAAGCGGTGTTCATTTCACCATGTTTGAGAACAACATGTTTAGGAACCGGATACCAGGTGTAGTGTTTGGTGATTTCGAGAAGAAATGGGGTGGGTCCCCGAAGAGTGATCTTAAGGGTGTGATCGTTGATTGCCTCCACTCCTACTTTCGCTTGATTCCAGAGGTTGGGTTTCCCAAGTTCATGGTGAGAGATCAGCCGGTCGACAACCAGTTGCTGAATCTCAGGTGAAACATGCTCACTCCAGTCGAGAAGCTTTAAGTTTTCTCTTAAAAACACCAGTTGTTCTTTATCGAGATGGTCCAGTCCAATTGAATTGAAGAAGATCTTTTGATTTGCTATCGAAGCCTCTTGATAATCGAAATTCTTCTGATTGAGGACCTCAAAGTCAGGGGTCTCTGAATCGTTGAGATACTTCAAAAAACGTTGGCGTTCTCGCTCATTGAGAGAGGAATAATCTTTTCCCAGATATTTCGAAGGGACGATTTTATCATCTCCGTCAAAATTGGCATTTTTCAATCGATCCCATTCCAAGGGGAAATCTGGATCGGTGGAGCACAAAAGTTGGCCATATTTATTGCGGTGATAGGCTTCACCGTTTTTCAAAAAATAGAGCATTTCGGCATACTTAGCGGGCCAGTTCGGATCGGGAGAAAGGAGTCGTTGATATGAGAAAACGAAGTCGTGCGCCGTCACCGGGTGGCCATCAGACCATTTTGCCTCGGGGTTGAGAGGGAAAGTCCATTCTGTGAAATCATCAGAATGTTGGATTTGGTCTCGAATTGCGACGCCATCAACAGAGGTGCTGTCCATACTCGGATGGTCGACGACAAGGCCTTCAAAGAGAGCGCGAATGATATTTGATTCTAACACTCCAGAAACCAGGTGAGGATCCAAACCCTTAGGCTCATTTGAGTTGCCTATGACGAGAATGTTTTTCTCATTGGCGACCTCGATGTCAGATCGACTTTCGCAGGAAGCGAGAGCGAGGCTGGCAAAAGCAAGAAGGGTGTTTAGTTTGGTCACGAAGATAAACTCTGACAAATTGAGACCAATTGGAATGAATTTTTCTCCTTCCTTTCTCACATTTGGTGCGGAGGGGAGCTTGCAACGAGATAAGAATCTGGCAGAGTCTTGAGAGTCACTAATGAAAGTCTATTTCCTCCGTCGTCTCCTGCTTGTTCCGTTGACTGTGCTGGGAGTGACTTTCATCGTGTTTGGGATCACACGAGTGATGCCGGGCAGTCCGCTAGAGCGAGAATTACAAGCGGCAGCAGCAGGAACTTCTGAAGGTGGAGCGGGAGGTGGAAGCGGGGGCAAAAGTGGAGCTCTCTCTGAGGAGCAAAGCTTTTGAACGTGAATATCTCTATGATAAGAATGTTGTTGTCGCCTATTTGACATGGTTAGGGATTTATCCCCGTGAGCGCCTTTACAGTGATGAAGAGTTTAAGCCAACTTCGGCAGGTGGGCAGGTAAGCGAAGAAAAAATCGGTGAAAGCTTTGTCGAAGATTCGCAACGGCAGGTTGTTGTGAGCTTGGCTGGAACAGGGCGCCCAGTTCTTGTCCAGAGAGCTGGTGAGGAGATCGAGTGGGCGAAATATATCGAGAGATCGG
>JALRJZ010000050.1 GCA_023261045.1 Akkermansiaceae bacterium | reverse complement strand
GCTTCCACCAACGAAGTGGACCCCGTTGGTTCAAAGCCGGAAAATCAGTATTAAAACAATACTCTTTGATGAGTTGCGTCCTCGGGTCAGACTGCTCGTCCCATGCCGTGCAGGTGAGAACGTGCCCTTCCCAATCGACCCCTACAAGCAGAGTCCAAGTCTCACCCTCACTCATACGATCTTTAGGTCCAGGCCATTCAAATGAGAAGCCCTCCCATGTCTTTTCTCCTTCGACCACCTCGACCTCAATCCACCAATTGATCGGCAATTCTCGGATTTTCGGCAAAGCAACAGGCTCTGGTGGCGGCAAGACCGTGGGTTCCATTCCTGGCAAATTTCGCAGAGTCATCTCTTGATCAGGAAGCAAGATCTCCTCAAGCGTTGGGTCATAAAGCTGAACGGGCGTCACCGCAAGTGCCCGAGCAACCTCACGATCGACAACTCCCATACTCGAAACGTCCCAGCGATCAAAATAAAGACTCTCTTTTTCAAAAAGTTGCGAAAACCAATGGTTCGATTCGAGATCAAGATTGACTACGGTTAAATCAATCTGCCGATCATTAAGGCGAGGAGGGGCTTGCTCTTGAATCTGCACAAACGCCCACAACCCTCCGAAAAGAAACGAGCTGATGATCAGAGAGGTTAAGAAACGCAAAACCGACCCACGTCGGCTTCGCCAATCAAATGACAACCCAGCAGCGCGATCACGTTTGATGCGAGATGGCGGCCATTTCATGGCTCATCCCCTCCAGCTTCTCCCACCTGTCGAATCCCCTCGATAATCCGATACTCCAGACCTGCGATGATGTTAATGAGCTCCTGACGTTCACTCGCAGTCGCCTTTTGATCAATTCTTATTCCAACGACATTGGTCTCTCTCTTCTGCGCTTCTTGAGCAATACGCTCAGCGAGCTGATGACGTGGAACTTTCTTGTTGGCAAGATAGTAGAGCGGACCACTTGGAGTGCTTTGGAGAATGACAAAGACAGGGTTTTGTTCTCCCATGCGAATTCCGCGAAATTCGGATGGAGGCAATTTGATTTCGACCCAACCCTCTCGAGCAACGACACCCGTCAAAAGAACAAGAGCGAGCAGAAGAGCAATAAAATCAAAGCCAGGGACAACAAAAATCCAGCCGGGCTTTTCAGGAAGAGACATCCTTAACTTCATCGTTCAGGAATCTTTGCTCTCTTTGGGAATCTTAGCTCTTCCGATTGAAGGGGTGCTTTCCACCTCATCACGAAAGGAGACAATGCGATCATGATCGCGACTGTCACAAACAATATTGACCGCCTCAATACCCGCGCGCTCGAGACGATGGACCATCCGTTGAGCTTTACCGTACAGGTATAAATACATCAGGTACGATGGAATTGCGATCGCTAGGCCCATCGCCGTCGAGGTCAAACTCTGAAACATACCACTCGCAAGAGCAGCCTGAGCAACGGCCCCGTCAGCTGCACTGACTTCCATAAAGACTTCGATGAGCCCGAGAACGGTTCCGAACATTCCCAACAAGGGGGCAATCATCGTAATTCCCAACAAAATCCGAAGATTACGCTCAATTCTTGGAACCTCCAATTGTCCAGCCTCCTGAGCAATCTCACGCAAATTCGACCGATCAAGATGATGGCGCATCATCACCGCATGGATCACCCGGCTCTCGGGCCCCCGAGTTCTAGAAGACTCGTGCAAAGCTTCAGCGTATGCTTTCTTCCTCACATGGTTGGTGATTCCTAAGAGTAAATCAGCAACTCGCGAACGAGCATGTTGGAAAAAAATCAAGCGCTCTACGATCACCAAAAGAGCAACGAAACCGAGCCCTACCTGCATCCAGAGGACAAGACTACCCGACTCGTTTAGAAAATTCACGGCAAAAGGTTAACAGAATTTAAGTAATCTGGCCAGCGATTACGCGCCCACACTGACTTTCTGACGATCTGGAGAGACAAATTCTTCCCACGAGAGATCGCTGGCTTGCTGATGAATCCCGAAAAGTGGGCGCCATCTCGGGATTTTTGGCTCACTCAAGAGATTCATCTTGGCTTGCGCTGGCAATCGATCTGCCTTGCGCGTATTGCACGGGATGCAGGAAGTCACGATATTCTCCCATGTGGTTTTCCCCCCTTTGCCCCGCGGTACGACATGATCAAGATTCAACTTCGATTCGGGAAGCTTTTGCGCACAATACTGGCAAGTATGTTTATCTCGGAGAAAAACGTTTTGCCGCGTGAACTTGACCTCTTTTCGAGGAATCCGATCGTAAATCGCTAAAACGATAATCTTAGGGACATGCAAAGCCAATTTCACCGAATGGACCACTTCACTTGCTAGAGAACCTTTTGATTGGGTATACTGAGCCCAAGAGCTCATATCATGAGTTTGATAACGAGCTTCTCCCTCGGTTTGCACGACCTGAGCGTGACCGAGACAGAGCAATCTCAGCGCTCGCTTCACCGAGCAGGTATGCACTGGCTGCCAGAGGCGGTTGAGTACTAAGACTGGCTTTTCTAGAAGCACATCCATCAGTTCTAATTTGCACCCAACAAATTAGAGAGGCTCCGAGCCCGAGGCAATCTTTAAACGCACCAAAATCCTGATCCGATCACCCAAAAAGAGGCTCTGCCAGGAAACTTACGGATTAAAAACAGCAAAAAAGCCCTTACTCTGATGGCTTGATCCGAAACAGAGCGCTTGCCACCATCGCTGGATCAAGTCTTTGAGCGAGCGACTCGTCGATTGCCTTTTTACTACGCTCAATTTTTTGGTGAACTCGCTCGCGGCCATCAACGACAATTCTAATCGGTTCATCGAGATTGATCAGCTCATCACTCAGCCAAATGGTCACCCCTTGTTTACCGACCCCATCAATCTGAATGGTCTGATCAAGCACTTGAGCGTGAATCACCCCCTCCTTGATGTCCGATAGCCAATAAAACCGTTGGGATCGATTGCGAGAATCCCCCCAAACAATTTTCTCCGGCCACGGCTGACGCACTTGCTTGCCCATCCAGGGCACTGCTTCGGCGTCTTTGCGATTCATCCAATGTCCAAATTCGGGATAAATCGTGACCTTGTGATCGTAGCCACCCCTCTCGTTCTGGAGCTTTTCAAGAGTCTTTGCCCACTGAGCTGCGACTTCATTTCTTTTGTAAGCCGCGTCCTTTCCTCCCATGTAAATTCGAAAAGGAAGATTTCGAAGCCCATCAGGTGAGGCGTCATTAGGATGTCCTGCCATCATCGACGCAGCTCCCAAACGGTCTGCCATTCGTGGAGCAAGCTGATACACCCCGTCCCCTCCGGCTGAGTAACCCATGAGATAAACCCGATTGGGATCCACCCCCTTCAGCGCCACGAAGTCCTCGATTAACTTTGAAAACAAAAGATCAATGTGTGATTCATGCCATAGATTCCAAGTATTTGTTGGCGCTCTGGGCGCGACGTAATAGCCCTCATCCGGTTGATACAAGCCCACCTGGTTGTTCCACTGCTGGTCATTGACCTGAGCTGGAGCGCCACCCCCACCATGCATCGATAGATAGAGGCTGCGCTTCCCCGCTGGCGCATCTCCATATTGTTTGACAATACAGCGCATGGTTTGCTGTGCACCCTTGATTTCAAAATACTGAAATCCCTCCTTAAGATCTCGAAGAGTGATCTCTCGCTTCTTCGAAAGCTTTTGATACTGCTCGGAAGCGTATGTTTGAGCCTCCTCACGAGACAAACCTGCCCCAAGAACCGGGAGAATCACTAAATAAAACAGAAACAATAATCTCATCACTTAGGTAATGATAGACAATCCACTTGCACTTTATCGACGCGATTTTTGCTGCTCACGAACTTTTTCCCGTTGGACAAAAAGGGGCACTAATTGGTTCTCAACGTAATCAAATCCCGCCTGCAAGCCTCCCTCCCGATAAGCTCTACCAATTTCAGCTTCGACCGAAGTCGGATTGCCTTTCAGCCTCAAGAAATCATTCGAAGTTGCTCGAATAAAGGCATCACCATCGATCTTGCCGCGTTCTTTCAAGAGCCACTCACGCATGTAGAGAGCTAAGACAGCATCACCAACCCACGCTTCTTCTCTTTCTTGGTCGATTTCTTCTGGGCTCTTTTTCATCATTAAAAAAGTGGTTGATAGATCTGCCTCATTCGTGATTCCAACTGCTCAGAGGCGAAGACGACATACCCCGAGAGATCCTCTTGTGCAAGCAAGCTCAGAAACTCGAGATGAACCTCCCTTACTAAAACGACGAACCACTCATCGAAGCTGTCTCACATGAGGCGTGCTCCGGCCTCAGCGAGATCACTCCGCTCCCCTCGACTCAGAGTGACATGTGCAACAAAGCTTTGACCTTTCATTTTTTGGCGTGTGTAGACCAATCCATTACTCCGACTATCAACGTAGGGATGGTCGATCTGAGCTGGATCTCCCACCATGACCAACTTGGAACCCTGCGACATTCTGGTCACCACAGTTTTCGCTTCTTTGGGAGTCAGTTGCTGCGCTTCATCGAGAATAAAAAAGCGATTAGGAATCGAGCGACCCCGAATATACGCTAAAGCCTCAACTTCGATCAGACCCTGATTGAGTAGATCTTCATAAGGCTTTTGGTGAGCCGTTTCACCCACCGCCTTTTGGCGCTTGCGCCTTGGTCCTTGGTTCACATGGGGAGTCATTAAGAGCTCAAGGGAATCGTAGATGGGTTGCAGCCAAGGACGCATCTTTTCTTCTAAAGATCCTGGCAAATACCCCATTTGATCTCCCATCGCGACGACCGGCCGACTTACCGTCAAACCGTTGTAATCCCGGGCGAAGACACCATGCAGACCTGCTGCCATGGCAACAAGAGTCTTGCCCGTGCCAGCTTGCCCAAAACAGGTCACAAGCGAAATCTCGGGATTTAGCAACGCGTCAATAAAGCACTTCTGGCCAAGATTCAGTGGCTTGAGATGATTGCCATCAGGAATCTTGAGAACCTCTGGAACCACCAACCGAACCAACTTTCCTTCGCCATTCAATCGAGCTGGGATCGTTTGTTTCTCTCCTGCTTCGAGCAGCACGTATTGATTCACATGCAGCGCTGACAAACGTTCTTGGTCAATCTCAAGCTCTCCAGAACTAGCAAATCGCTGAAGCTCGTTCTGATCGACTAACAAACGCAGCATTTCATGACTCCCAAGCTCTTGTGGCTTCACCTTGTCATTGAGGTAGTCCTCACAGTGGATCCCGACTGCGCGAGCTTTGAGCTGCATATTTAAATCCTTCGTGACCAACACAACAGGGGGATCAACATGCTTTTGAAGAAGAAGCGTGCAGGCAAGAATGCGATGGTCGACCCTCTCGCGATCAGGAAAAATACGGTGAAATCTCCTTAACTCCTGACTGCTGCGCTCACACATCATGGGGTCGTAGATGAGAAGACGAATCGTCCCTCCACTCTGGGTTGGAACCCCCGCCGTAAGTCCACTGGCATTCTCAAAGATCGCCGTCAAACGACGATGTACTTTGCGGGCATTCGCCCCGCGTTCGCTTTGCTCATTTTTGAACCGGTCTAATTCAGAGAGAACATCCGCCGGCAAACACAAATGGTTATCTTGAAATCGACTCAAACAATCCGGCTCATGCAAGAGAACATTGGTATCGAGAACGTAGAGCTTTCCTGGGGTGCTCGGGTTCATAAACCCAAAACTCTCAAGCTGCATTGGACTCAAATTTGATTCGGAGCGCTCAACTCCCGTGAGAACAGGTTTTTCAGAACTTTGGAGATCAGAAGAAGCATCAATCATATCGCGCAAAAACAGTGGAGGTGTTCTCGACGGTTTTTGGCGAGAGGATATCCAGAAGTCCGTCGACCCTTCGATATCTCAGCAGCGTAGCCACTTTTCATTAAGTAACATTAAATATTATGATCAGATGTCTAAAATCAATGGTTTTCTGCTAAAAACTGAGCCGCTAACCGACCTCTATCAACTTTACCCAGCGCTGATCTTGGAAGCTCAGGGAGCACCTTCCATGCCATCACTCGCTCTGGCCCTGGAAGAGCCTGATTGATTTCTTCAACAGAATCCTCTTGACCCTCTAGGAAGAGAAAAAGACCCACTCCTCGCCTCGGATGTGGAGAGGTCACAATGGCAACCTCTCCTCCAGTTTTTTCACACCAATAGTTCTCTAACGCCTCAAGATCAACAAGCTCACCGAGAACTTTAACGCGGCGATCAGCCCTTCCTAAAATGGTCAAACTACCATTGGTGAGCGTCACGTGGTCTTGGGTGCAAAACCACCCATCAACTTTTGGGTCTCTGGCGCAAAACGTTCCGTTTTCATGGGTGATGAGTGACGAAAATAATCCTCCCCCTTTGAGGGCGAGACACCCATTCTGGATTCTTGCTTGCCATCCCGGATAGAGGAGGAGTTGATCACCAATAGCAACCTGCGAGGAGGTTTCCGTCATTCCATAACTTAGTTCAATGGGCCAACCGAGTAATCGAGCCTTCTTCACAAGCTCCGAATCTAATGCTCCCCCACCAACAATCACCGACCTCAATGAGCGAGGTGCCCGTATCCTTTCTTCGACAAGATCTCTCACTTGTGCAGGAACCAATGAGGTGAGAGTCACTCCTTGGCTTTGAACCCAAAGACCAAATTCTTGAGCGCTCCATTTTTTAGGGAAAATCAAGGCCGGACTTCCCGCCAAGTAGGCGCGCAAGACCTGCCCAAACCCTCCTACATGAATTAAGGGAAGGGCCACCCCGCAGAGATCTGAGCCATTGATTGTGAGGTGTTCGATCACGCGAGCAGCGGACCATTCCATGGCATTTTTTGAGAGAGCAACCCACTTTTCGACCCCGCTCGATCCTGAGGTTCGAAAAATGACATGCCCCACAAACTCCTCTCTGCCCCTCAACCAATCCTGGAGTGCTGGGTGCTCTTCAAGAAGACACACGTCCGGCGAATTCCAGAGAGCAGCGATGTTCACGCTAAAAACGTCTTTGCTCTCTGCCCCCTTCGCAAGAGGATTTCCTAAAAAACCCTTTCCCGAGCGACTTTCTTCCTGTTTCCTCGCGCCCCACGAAATCATACTCGCTCTGCACCCATGGCTAACAAAGACCAGACCGATACCGCCCGCATGGAAAAAATCGTCTCCCTATGCAAACGCAAGGGGTTTATTTTCCAATCTGCCGAACTTTACGGAGGCCTCAATGGGTGCTGGGACTACGGCCCTCTTGGTGCAGAACTCAAACGAAACCTGAAGGAGGTCTGGTGGCGCAAAAATGTTCAAGAGCGCGAAGAAATTCTCGGTCTTGATGGATCCATTCTAACCCACCAAGCAGTTCTGAAAGCCTCAGGGCACGTTGGAGGCTTCTCAGATCCCATGTGTGATTGCCTTTTGACGAAGGCTCGCTTACGCGCGGATCAGATCGAACCTCAATCTGGAGTTGCTTATCACTATACGGGAGCATCCCACGAAGAATCAGGATGGTCGGTTGAGCGCCCCTACTCAGTGCTTCTCAACCAACCCAACCAAGACGAAAACAAAGCGCGCAAGACCGCAAAGGAATTCTATGCGCAATTCCTTAAAGACAAACAAATCTCCTTCAAGCAGCTCTCCTTGCATGGCGAAACCACTTCTGAGGAAGAAAACGTTACCAACTACAACCCAGAAAATGGTTCCCTTTTGACGGAGCCAAGGGACTTCGAATTGATGTTTAAAACGCAAATGGGAGCTTCCGCGGACGAGAATGATCCCAATGCCACCGCTTATTTACGCCCCGAAACGGCTCAATCGATTTTTGTCCAATACAAAAACGTCATCGACTCTAATCGGGTGAAGCTTCCCTTCGGCATCGCACAAATCGGCAAAGCATTTCGAAACGAAATCAACCCTCGCAACTTCACTTTCCGCTCTCGCGAATTCGAGCAAATGGAAATTGAATACTTCTGTAAGCCAGAGGACGGCCTTGCACTGACCGATCAATGGCTGGAGAACCGACTCGCCTTCTACGACGAAATCGGCCTCGATCCCGAGAAGCTTCATGTTCTTGATGTTCCCGATGGCGAGCGAGCTCATTACTCTCAAAAAACCTACGACATCGAGTATGATTTCCCCTTTGGCCAACAGGAGCTCGAGGGTGTCGCCTACCGTGGGGATTATGACCTTGGAAAACACCAAAAGCATTCCGGCAAACCCTTGGAATACTTTGATGAATCAACAAAGGAGCGTTTTATTCCCCATGTAGTTGAGCCTTCGGCGGGTTGTGACCGGACCGTTCTCGCCCTGATCTGTGAGGCTTTTGATGAAGAAGACCTGACAAAAGAAGATGGTAAACAAGACATCCGCACCGTGATGCGTTTCAAACCAGCCATCGCGCCCATCAAGGTGGCAGTCCTCCCTCTTCTCAAAAATAAACCTGAACTCGTCGAAAAGGCAAAAGAGGTTCGCAACCTCCTTCAGCCTTACATGAACGTTTTTTATGATGAAGCGGCAGCGATTGGACGTCGCTACCGTCGTCAGGATGAAATCGGAACCCCATTCTGTGTCGCTATTGACTTTGAAACCTTAGGTGAAGAAGACCCTTCACTCAAAGACACCGTGACCATCCGCCATCGGGACTCGATGGAACAAGAGCGCGTCTCCATCAAGGACCTCCTTACTTGGCTACTCGCAAGGATCCGCTAACCTCTCTCACCACTGAGAGACGCCTTGTTTGAGGCGACTGCTTGATTTCACCTCTCGTCGCACAAGCCGATTGGGCTGAATCATTGGGATCTACTCCCAATCAATTCCTTGCCATTTTTTGATCTGGCGACCGATGGCTTGGAGACGCCAGCCCCCATCGGCCTGAATAATCGAAACAAGAAATCGTTCTCCTTCCGTCTCATCGTCTTGATAGCCTTTCGCTGTGATTAGCACGTGAGTGATTCCTTCTTGAAGAGAGACTAGATCCGTCCAGAGATAAGCTGGCTGTTTTTGCTCTTGGCGATTTGGAAGTAACCCTAATTGACGTAAAAAATACATCGCAGCGGCAGATGTCGTGACGGCCGAATCAACCTCAATGATCCTCCCTCCAAGATCCACCGGCTTCCAACGTGGATCTTGCGCCGTGATCATTGGTTCAGTCAAACGGGTTTGCGCATCAATCGCATCCTGAATCAAGCGCGCCAAGAACCTTGGATCTTCCGTGCGCATTTGAGAGGCCGTCAAATAGACACGCTTGGCGGCCATACTCGTCACCCTCATACTCTCGAAATTGACGGGAATGCCATCGGCATTTGTCTGCTCACTTGCACTGATTTTTACCAGCTGGGCATTCTTAAACTCCAGAAGTCTTGTCTTAATCTCGTCAACAGGCTCATTTGCAGAATCAGTGCGTGAAGTGCTTGAAATCGCGATCACCTTGGACGGAAGCCTATTTTCGTCGTAAACGATCTGGAAGGTCCACCCCATAAACTCCCCTTCCTCATAATTCACCTCGAGCTCTCGCAAGGATCCTTCGAGAAGTCCTCTACGTGCACTCGCACTTTCCCCTTCGCCCATAACCAAATCAATATTCTCCCACTGGATCTCGCTCGGCTTTTCTGGTTGCTCCATTTGGTCCTCTTGCTCTGCCGCTTTGGGAGGTTCTTCGGAGACTTCGTAGCGCAAAAAGCTTTCGTTTAAAGTCAATCCCACAGTTTCTGGCTTGATGGCTTCAAATTCCACTTTTTGGCCACTCGCATCAAGACACTCCACACTTGTATAGAGGGTCACGATGACCCTCTCCCCACCATTAAGGATCGTTCCTCCAAATCGATAAGGGCCAATTAATCGACCCGCAAGATTTCCAAAGTCAGCCTCGAGCTGAATCGCTGACCCATCCTCATCAAGCACGAGCGCTCCTGTCATTGCTTTTGCAAGGAGAGGATTCGTCTTGAGGATTGGCTCGAGATCTTCGCGAGAAAATGATGGGTTACCAAAAACCCATCCCGCACTCAGGATAAGGGTCCCTAAAAAAGTAAGAATCTTCATCGTTTTTGATAGAAATATGCTCTGCGCCTACGCCCTTCTTTGACCATAAAAGCGTAAAGGTCGACACTAAGTGTCTACTTTTTAGCTGATAAGTGCCTCACACCCCCCTCCTAAAAGAAAGTGCTTTGGGAGTCATCACAGGTCTGAGGAGCACTAAAAAACCCTTTTTCTGCCATTTCGCCATTGAAAATCATCTCAACTACACAAAGTCTCCCCGCGACATGAATGTCTCGCTCAACTGGCTCAAAGAACGCCTCGATCTTGGATCACGCAACATCAATGAAGTGTGTGACCTGCTTACCTACGCTGGAATCGAGGTCGAAGATCTCCAGAGCGTGGGAGTTGAAAGCGAACTCATCGTTGTTGCTGAGATCAAAGAGGCCATTCAACACCCTGATGCCGACCGGCTCAAAGTCACTCAAGTTGATGCTGGTGAAGGCCAACTGCGCCAAATCGTTTGTGGAGCTAAAAACTACAAAATTGGGGACAAGGTTCCGTGCTGTCTTCCTGGAGCGAAGCTTCCGGGTGGATTTACCATTGGAGAGAATAAAATGCGTGGAGTGGAATCACGAGGGATGCTCGCTGCGGGCTCCGAAATCGGCTTGGAGGACCAAGAAGATGGCCTTCTGATCCTCGATCCAAGCTTCAAAGTTGGGACTCCGGTACGAGAATTATTTGATGCGGACACTCTCATTGAAGTTGAGATCACTCCAAATCGCCCTGATCTCCTCTCCCACTCGGGTCTTGCACGCGAACTTGCGGCTCTCCTTCACACCGAGATGCAAGAGGTTGAAATCACTCAAACAACAACCCTCGCGAGTGATCCTAACAAAGTGTCTGTCTACTCTCATACCTGCCCATTTTACTCCCTGGTTTCGATCAAAGGAGTGAAAGTGGCACCAAGTCCTGAGTGGCTCACAAAGAAACTCAATGCCATTGGACTTCGACCCATCAACAACATTGTCGATATCACCAACTATGTGCTGCATGAACTCGGTCAGCCTCTTCATGCCTTCGACGCCTCTCAGGTCTCTCTACCGATCAACGTCAGACAGGCTCACGAGGGAGAGAGTTTCCTCGCACTGGATGAAGAAAGTTACAACCTGGAGGAGACAGATTGCGTGATCTCAGATCACTCAGGAAAGGCCCTCGCTCTTGCTGGAATCATGGGAGGACTCGAGAGCGGAGTGACTGAATCAACCACAGATCTTCTGCTTGAATCAGCCTATTTTACCACCTCTGAGATTCGCCGCAGCTCAAGGCGACTTTTTCTAAGCTCCGATTCTTCCTATCGTTTCGAACGGGGGGTCGATCCCCAACAGGTTCTCCCAGCTTCAGCTTTAGCAAGCGCACTGATCCTAAAAGTCGCTGGAGGAGAGCTTTGTGCAGAAACTTACACTGCCGGCCAACTTCCCCAGCAGCAATCATCCGTGAAACTTGATGTCAAGCGCATGTTGCAGCTCATGGACGGAAGTGTTCCTCTTGAAGATGCCGAAGCAATCCTCACGCGACTGGGCATCACGGCCGAAGGCGACGGCCGTTGGAATATTCCAAGTTGGCGCTCTGATCTTGAACGCTCTGCAGATTTGGTCGAAGAAGTCGCGCGGGTTCACGGGATTCAAAATGTGCCCTCTAGAACGGGCGGAACTGCCGTTGATGAAAGTAAGATCGACCGGGATTACGACCGCACTCTCGATCTCAAAAAGAAACTCACTGCCATCGGCTTTTATGAGGCTCAAACCATTAAGCTCATTGCTGAATCACAGCTGCGAGATTGCCTTCCAATCCGACCACTTCAAGATGGAGATCTCGTCAAAGTCGCTCGCCCACTGAGTGAAGATCATGCTGTTTTACGACCTTCACTCACCGCAGGGCTTCTTGCCACGGCAGAAAACAACATACGCCAAGGAGCTAAATCGCTTCGCTTCTTTGAAGCGGGTCGTCAGTTTCGCAATGTGGGTGGAGGCAAGGCCACTGATCTCGAAGCTGATTCACTTGCTCTGCTCATTGGAGGGCAGGCACTCGTGCCTTCTTGGACAGCCAGCCACGGGCGCCAACTTGATCTCTACGACCTCAAAGCGATAATCGAGTCTACCGTTGGGGCGCAGACGGTTCAGTTCTCACCACGAACTCGCGAGGGCTTCCTCCTTGCTGGAGACATCCAGCTTTCGGGGAAACCAGTTGGAACCTACGCGCAGGTTCTGCCCTCTCGAGTTCGTGAACTTGGATCCCACTCTCCAATCTACCTCGCAGAGCTCGATCTCAAAAAGATCCTCGGCCTCCACCAAGATATGTTTCAAGTTGAGGCCCTTCCTCTATTTCCAGGGTCAAGTCGAGATATCGCCATGGAACTTCCATCCACGATCTCAAATGCGGAGATAGAAAAGGTCCTCTCAAAGCATCAAGAACCACTTCTGGTTTGCGCTCAATGCTTTGACCACTTCTGTGACCCAAGTGGAGAAAAACTCGCCGCTGACAAAAAATCGATCGGGTATTCATTCACTTATCGTTCTGACAAAGGCACCCTCAAACAAAAAGAAGTCGATGAAGCGCACGAGAAGCTTCGCAAACATCTTGAAAAGAATCTTCCCGTCACTTTCCGCTAAAGCGCTCAACACGGCGTGTCAAACTGACAAGATCTCCCAAGATCTTGCCCAGAAAGGCACAACTTTGAGCAATCATACCCTGTAGAAGGGCGCAAACGAGGGACCAATTCATGGATTTATCGGCAAGCCGGCTCCCATCAAAAAAATAAGCTCAACTTGTTAATTATTTTGACAATTTCGTCGAAATAGTGATTGTCCGCGATTCTCGATTAACTATGCAGCGAACTGTCATCATCGGGGCTGGAGGAGTCGGTAATGTCGTGGCACACAAGTGTGCTCAGGACTCCAGTACCTTTGGTGAAATCTGGCTTGCAAGCAGAACCCTGTCGAAGTGCGAACAAATCGCAGCTGATATTCTCCAAGCGACTGGGATCACTGTGAAAACAGCCCAAATTGACGCTGATAATATCGAAGAAACGGCAACCTTTCTGAAGGAAATCCAAGCCGACCTCCTCCTTAATATCGCCCTACCCTATCAAGACCTCAACCTGATGGAGGCTTGTCTTGCCGCAGGAGTTCACTATCTGGATACTGCCAATTACGAACCAAGAGATCATCCTCACTTCGAGTACAAATACCAGTGGGCTTACCAAGATCGATTTAAGGAAGCTGGTCTCACCGCGATCCTAGGTTCAGGATTTGACCCTGGTGTGACCAACGTCTTCTGCGCTTACGCACTCAAGCATTTCTTTAGCGACATCAAAACTGTTGTCGAACCAACCGACTTGGCCAAAAAGTTCTAATTTTTCCCACAAGGTTCTGGAAACGTCAACTTTTGCATTAACTGTGTCATAATCAGTTAGTTGTCCGTATTCA
>JALRJZ010000004.1:35672-42651 GCA_023261045.1 Akkermansiaceae bacterium | reverse complement strand
CCTCGCTCCCTAAGGACAAGATTTCCTCGCCCGCTTGAGACTTCGCACTCGAGTCAAACAGAAATAAAAAACACAATCATTATGATACAACAAAACCCAAAATCCACCCAACGAGCGGCGGCTGCGATCTGCGCGGTCACTCTTCTGGGAGGCGGGATGAGCCACGGTGCAATCACCGTTGTCGCTGATCCTGACTATGATACGGGTGCTCCTGTGTTCTCCACCGATCCGGAGGCGAACTCACCAGCCTCTCGAGGCCTTGCAGCACCACGCCAACTGAGAATGAGCTTCCAGCCAACGTCTACTTTTGACGTCGGAAGTATTGTCTTCTCACTCGCTACCTCAAGCACTGCGAGCGGTATTGACATCGAGATCTTCGAGGTTGCAGACGTCAATTCGACAACTTGGAATCCCGGAACATCTGTTGCGACAATTACCATTGATCAAGCTTCCATGCTCACCTCCTCACAACGCCTTGGAGTGAACCTGACCGATGGTGATATTTTCACCCTTTCAGAAGGAACCGGAACTGCTGGTTACGGCATCCAATTCACCGTTGCTGATGGAGCAAGTAACCTCGGATTAATGAGACATACGAACTCTGGAACTGACCACTACACTGGAGGGGTCTTTTATAAAGAGGACGGCAATATAAGCCGCGCTGATCGTGACCTTGGCATCAACTTGATTGCTGCCACAAATGCAGTGCCAGAGCCATCAACTGCTCTGCTTGGAGGTATTGCGCTGCTCGGATTCGCAGCACGCCGGAGACGCTCATAAGCAATTGAGTTGATCCTCATCAAAATCTCAGCGGTCTCTTCATTAAGAGACCGCTTTTTTGATGCCCTGAGGGAAAGCGAATGAAGCCAAAGCTCAGCTGACAGCCTGCGCTTATTTCTTGGTCTGACTAAATAACCATTCCCAAGTTTGGTCATTCTTGTAGGTCTGAGTCCACGAATCATGTCCCACCCCTGGATATTCCGTGAGTTTGACATCCGCCCCCACCTTTTTCAGGGCATCGACCATGACCCGAGAGCAAGAGGCTGGAACCACGCCATCAGCGTCCCCATGATAAACTCGAAAGGGAACTTTTTTCATCTGCCCTGCTGTCGATGGGTCACCTCCGCCACAAATCGGCATAGCGGCTGCAAAATAATCAGGGCGGCGAGCAACCGCTGCAAAAGTGCCAAAACCACCCATCGATAAGCCGGTGATATAAATACGCTGGGGATCAACTTGATTTTCTTTAGCAAGACGGTCTGCGACCTCAAAAACCATCGTTAACATCATCGAGGTATCATCCGCTAGTTTTGCTCCTTGTGCGGAGCGGACATGGCTGGCGTTCGCCCACCAGACGCCTTGGTTACATTGGGGAACCAAGACCACGGCATTTTTGTGATGAGCTTGAGTCCATTTTAAGAGATCGGAAACGCCATGCTTTAACTGAGCCTTGTTGTCGCTACCCCGCTCACCCGCACCATGCAAAAAGACCACCATCGCGGGAGACTGACCCTCGCCGATCTTGGTCCAACGATAGGGAAGAGACCGATCCTCTTTCTTATGAGTTTCTGCTTTCATGTCTTCGATCGATTGCGCGTTCACAAAGACCGTGAGGGTCAGGAAAATGCTAAGAAGCTTTGGCATGGCCGAACGCTGCGATATTCCCACTCCAATTTGAAGAACGAAAATCTCCCCTAGGCTTTGGAGACAAATTCAACCTCACCCCACCGCAGAGGTAAGTGCATATTGACCTCTCCTTGCGGGCTCCACACCCAATTATTCTCAGGATGCTCCTGCTCCTCTGGATTGAGACTTTCCGCCAGAGGAGTCCCGTGAGGTGGGATACGAACGTATCGGCCATCAATGATCTCATGCTCCCACTGCACCCGGGAAAAATTCATTTTCCAAACATCTCCAACGGCTGGAGGTACCACCTTTTGTTTGTGATACTTCACAAGCTCCTTCCAAGGAAAAGCCACTTCGACCGACCACCCCTCATCTCGATGGGAAGGATCATTGATGGAGCCGCGCACGTGAACCGCACTTTGCAGGCCCTCCATGTTGCACCCAAGGAGAGGCACTCCACCCTCACCGTAGGGCTTAGGAAGGCTAAGCTCCCAAATGCTTCCGAGGGCATTGATCTCGAATTCGTAATAATTCAGCCCATCACCATCGGGATCAATAAAGACTTCAAAGTCATTGTCCTCAAACATGACCGCATTTTTTTGAGTAATCGTTCCCCAAACATGAGGCTCTTCCAACTCGGCCCCGACGTAGAGGTAATCATCGTCCCAGCCCATCTTAAGCCGTGTTCGGTAAGAGGGCTTTAAGTCCTCAGACCCGGTAATATCCACAAAGTCCTCAGACCAGGGTAAATCTCGCCATGCAGGATCACGCATGGAGCCATCGATGAGAGAAGGTGTTGCCATCCGTTGGCAATGATAGCGCCGTGGATTCATTTTAATTGGTCCCAATAAAGATCGACTGTCTTACCTGCGGGTAATTTCGCCTTCCGTGATTCTCCGTGAAACGTAATCTCGACGATGTCTCCCGCCTGAGCCTTAAGGACCGCCATGTCGTTTAAATCTGCAGTACCTGCCTTCGTTAGAATCTCGCCATTAATCATTGCGACAATTCGTTTTCCCCCTTTTTGATCCCAGAGTCTCAGATAGATCTCGGCTTGTTGCGCATTCTTCGACTTCGCGTAGCGACTTGTGACGTTAATCGCTGAAACTTCTTTGCTACGGATGTTCCAAACCATCGGAAACGCATCTTGTGTTTTTCGCCAGGAAGTTGCCCAAATCGCATGCTCCCATTTCTCGGCAATTGCTTTAGAAGCATCATTGACAAACCAACCACGGTTGAGGCCCTTCGCATCATACTCATCGGATCCTGTAAAAAACCACTCCCCACGATCATACACCTCTGTCCAAGTGTGATTGCCTCGCTTATCGGCCCACAAAGCCGTGCCTGCAATGCGTGCAGGCACTCCAACTGAACGACAAGCATCAACTAAAAGAATGGATAAGCCTGTGCAAGTTGCCATTCCTAGCTTGCGAGATTCCGAGGGGCTCTGATTCGGTGCTTTGCGCCCAGTATTATAGTGGACGTTAATGATGTTGAAAAACTGACTATTGATGGCCTGCACAGCCTGCGTGGCTGTCTGAGAATCCTTCACAAGCGGCCGGCAGAGATCTAAAAAGTCCGCTCGCCAACTCTCACGCGTTTCATCAAGCGAGGCGTAGGGAAGGACATCATTCAAAAAGACGTTTTCTGGAACCTCTTTTGCCCAAGGAAATTCTGCACGGGCTTGCAAAGCCAAATCCAAATTCTCGAGCAAAAACTCTTTTTTGAGCGTTTTACGATCTTGTTCTGGCATGCCAGCCACAAGAAAGCGGGCAGCTTTCTGCCCAAAAGCGCCATGCTTTTGCTGAGCAAGAGAAACAAAATCTTCCAACTCACCAGCGAGCACAGACAAGATGAGAGAGAAAAAAACACTAAGGCACCGTTTCACCCAACCAAACTAACGAGAACGATCACACAGGCAAGCTCGCGATGTCCTCTCCCTTCCCCTCTTGATCCAGCATCAAGTCAGCCCTGACCTAAGGCCATAAAAAAATGCCCGTCTGGAAAATCCAAACGGGCATCAGAAGATTCACAAAAAGAAGATTACTTAATGGCGATCGTGACTTCTTTCTTTGTTTCAGCAGTCGCTCCATCAACGTTTGCTAAAGCTTCGGCCGCTTTTGCTCGGTCACGCATATTGATTTTTTGGAGAGATTTCATGCCAGCAGGGTTTTTGAGAAGCTGATCAAAATTCACCTCGAAGAGCGTGATCGTGTCACCATTGCGATGCGTCGCATTTGTTTCTGCAATTCCAGGTTTTACTGTGACTTTCGCTCCCATTTTCATCCCTTTAAACATCTCCATCATCATCGCCATCTGGGGATCATTCGGGTCAAAATCATCCGGAAGTTCGTTGTCGGTATCTTCTGGGAGGTCACCTTCATCCTCCCCATCCGGAAGCGTGATCGTCAACTTGCCGTCCACGAGCTTAAAGGTTGCGTTCGCATCCTTTGCTTGTGCTAATGCTTCACTTGTCGATTCGTCTAAATCGCCCATTTGAGCGACAGCTCCACTGGGGTTGAAGCTGACTTTATTGATATCGGCGAACTTATAAGTCACACGAACTCCCTTTCCTCTGTCTTTGTTGACGTCTTCGATCTTGACCAAAGAAACACCTTCTCCGTAGGACGCTGCTTTTTGCTTTGCTTTGGCTTCGTCTTTAAGATCAGCAAGAGGGTTTTGATCAGCCCCTCCTCCTTGAGCGGCCGCCATCTCCATCATCTGCACCATTTGTGCACCCAAAATCATTTCTTCAACGATGGTCCCACTGCCATCCTTATTGACCGTGATCTCCGTTTCGAATTGGAAGCAACTCGAGAGAATCATCGCACTCAAGAGAGCCAAAAGAAGGTTTACTTGACTTTTCATCAGTCGGGAGCATGCCCCAGAATTCCTTGGTGGCAATGACTATCTTTAATGATTTAATGAGCTCTCTTGCACCCGGCCACGAGATCGCTAAACTCACGAAAGATGAGCGACGTCAACGCAATCGAAGTTCACGAATTAATTAAGGACTTCAAAGGACCTTTCCGAGGCCATTCGGTCCGGGCGGTCGACCAAGTCTCGCTTCAGGTGAAGGCCGGAGAAGTTTATGGATTAATCGGACCAAACGGATCTGGAAAATCGACGACCATGAAAGCGGTCCTAGGTCTGATTCGCCCCAGCTCAGGGTCCTGCTCGATTTTCGGAAGAGATGCTCTGAAAGTCGATTCTCGCAACGACGTTGGTTTCCTCCCTGAGAATCCTTACTTCTACAAACATTTAACTGCGGCGGAGACAGTCAGATTTTATGGCAAACTTTGTGGCATGCGCGGGCAAGCTCTTCGTCAACGCATCGATGAAATGCTTGAGCTCGTCGGTCTTAGCGAAGCCCGCAACCGCCCCCTTCGTGGGTTTTCCAAAGGCATGCTCCAGCGCATTGGTCTTGCCCAAGCCTTAGTTCATGATCCCCGCCTCGTTGTTCTAGATGAACCAACTGCGGGCGTCGACCCCACTGGCTCACGGGAAATCAGAGACCTCATTCTCAATCTGAAATCTCGCGGAATCACCGTCTTCCTTTGCTCTCACCTGCTTGAGCAAGTTCAAGAAATCTGCGACCGAGTAGGAATCATGAAGAGCGGAACACTGGTCAAAGAAGGACGTCTCGAGGACTTGATTTCGCTCCGGGATCGAACCGAATTGATTCTCGAACATGCGCCAGAGGACCTCTTGACCCAAATCCGTAATCTGGTGGAAGTCACTCACGGGGCTCACCTGCTTTCCGAAGCTCACCCTAGAACCACTCTCGAGGACCTCTATCTCGATGAAACACGTGACCACTCAAAATCGGCCCATTCCTAGTCTCACCCTCTCGCTTTTTGTTTTACCCCATGAGCAGCTTTCCTAAGACCTCTTTCTTTTCTCCATCCCGAGTGAGCATCATTGCTGCAAGCACTGTCACTCAGTTGGTTCGGATGAAAGTTTTCCTCTTTCTCGCTCCGGTTGCCTTGCTTTTTGTGGCGCTCAATTTCTTTGAACTCCCGATTTATCAAGGCCCCGATACTCTTGTGCCAGAGCAACAACTTCGCACCCACAAGAATCTGTGCTTGGGAACGATGATGTTTTTCACCTCATTATTCGCCATCGTTTCGGTCGCGCTGATCATTCCTTCTGATGTGGAAGACCGCACCCTTTACACCATTTTGTGCAAACCAGTTCCACGGCTTGACTATTTAGCAGGCAAACTTCTTGGTGTGATCCTTGTTCTACTAATGGCGATGTTAGTTATGGATTTTTTGCTCGTGGTAACTCTCCATCATCGCACCGCAAGTATTTCAACAGATTTTGGGCGGTACTTAAGTGATCTGGGTTTTAAAGAAGCTGAGGTCGCTCGGGGTCAGGCCGAATTAGCCAAACATGGCCCGACTTGGGTTTTACAGTACGGAGTCATGGCTCACTTTTTTAAGGCCTGTATTCTCGCAGCCGTAGCGCTGCTAATCTCCACCTTTTCGACCTCCACGCTTTTTACCATCGCCGCAGGGGTCATGGTTTGGATTATTGGCGCGTTTCAATCGATCGCTCGAGATGGCCTTTTCGTCGACTCCTTCGCTGGGGAGACTCCAAGTCTCGCTGACAAGATACTGAGCACCATCATCTCCTTGATCTTCCCTGACTTTCAACTTTTTGAATCCATCGCGGACGCTTCCGTGCGTGCTCAAGAAATCCTCGGAGACGATATCCTAAAGCTCGGGGGGCTCACCCTCATTTACCTAGCGATCTATACGGTCCTCTCGTGGTTTGTCTTTGCTGACAAGGAATTCTAATCGTTCTGCGCCGAAAAATGAGTTTCAAAAGCCTTCGCAATCTTGTCGTCGTCACCGTGGTCATTCTGGGCACTGGTTATCTACGCATGCCGGTAGAACAAAGGTTCACCGAAGATTTGCGAGAGAAAAAGGCAATCCCTCCCCCGATTCGTAAAGAAGTTTGGGGGCAAATGGGACAAACGAGTTTGGCTGGTGTCCTAGGCGGTCTTCGCACTCTGATTGCCTCAAGCATGAACTTGGCATCTCAAACTCAATTTGAAGAAAAAGACTGGTACGAATTAAAAAAACGCTATGGGATCATTACCGCTCTCGATCCTTATAATGAGTTCTACTGGGATCACGGTGGCTGGCACCTTGCTTATAATGCGGCTTCTTGGGCTCGCTCAAATGACCAACTAAGTCCTCGGAAGCGACGCTTACTAGAACGTGAATTCTTAGAACAAGGTGATGCCTTCTATCGCCAAGGAATTGCCCTTAATCCCGATAATCCCAGACTCTGGATGAACATCGGCCGACTTTGGTCCAATCCCCACAAAAGACCAGACCTTCCT
>JALRJZ010000004.1:269-35662 GCA_023261045.1 Akkermansiaceae bacterium | reverse complement strand
AAGGCTTTTAAAGAGGCAGCCAAACACGACAATCTCTTCTACCAAAGGACTTATCTTTATATTCTCGCGAGGATTCCCGGTCGTGAAATCGAAGCCTATGATTATGCTCAAAAACTTCTGATCGAAGACCCCAGCCGCCACCTTTCAAGGACCACTTTCCGTTGCCTTCTCTTTTGCCTCGCCACCAATCCAAACCTTCCGAAGCAAGCTCTTAAGATTAGACTTGGGGAGCTCTTTGTTTCCAAGCAGCAAGCCTATCAAGACCTCTATAACTTTCGCGCCCTTTCACAAGAAAAGGGCTACTACACCGGAAAGCTCGATGAAGTCTTAGAAACTCTGATCAAAGAACTGAGAATTCCAGATCATCTTAATCCCTTCAAAGCAGGTGCAAAACCGCGAATCTTCGAAAAAGACTTTGAAAAGGCCCTCAATCAACCTCTTGATCTCTTTTTGAAATCTCCATTCGAATCCAACTAAAGCAAGCCTCTCGGATCCACAAAGTGTCTTGAAAATGAGATTGGCAAGGGTTGGATTCTAACCTTTACACACCCTTCCCAAGGCGCAATTCTCCGCGTCTGCTCATCCTCGCACCATGCGTTTTGCCCTGTTCGGAGATATCCATGCTAACCTCGAAGCCCTCGAAGCGGTTCTCGAAGATGCTGCGAACCAAGGCTGCACGGATTATGTCTGTATGGGTGACCTTGTCGGATATAATGCAGACCCAACTGCTTGCCTCGAAATTGTACGATCGCAGAACTGGCCAGTCGTCAAAGGCAACCACGATGAAGATGCCTCCGAAGACCATCCACTTGAGAAAATGAATCCAGTTGCGGCGGAGGCTCTCGAGTGGACACGAAAACAACTCAGTGACGAACAGCGCGCCTGGCTTCGTCACATCCGAATGGTCCGCCAAGTTGAGAACTTCACGGTCGTACACTCCACGTTGGATCAACCCCAATCATGGACTTATGTCACCAATAAGTTCGAGGCGATGTCGAATTTTTCTTATCAGTTTACCAATCTCTGCTTTCACGGGCACACGCACGTGCCTCGCATTTTCATCCGCGAAGATCGCGTCACGGAGATCGAAGAAACGTCCGTGATCATCAACCCCAAGTTCAAATACTTCATCAATACCGGATCTGTAGGGCAACCTCGTGATGGAGATTGGCGTGCCTGTTATGCGATCTATGATGTTCCGACCTCGACGGTGAGCTTCCGCCGAGTGGAGTATGACCTTCTCACCACCCAGCAAAAAATCCGTGCCGCAGGTCTTCCCGAAATCCTTGCCGAGCGTCTTGCCGCAGGACGCTAAAGGCTTCTTGCGCTTGGTTTGCGTTCTTTTCTTCTTTAGCGCAGTCACTTCGTGCTACCACCGCTCGGTGGATTCACAAATCGGCCTTAGGACTCATGATGGAGCTCCATCTTTTGCAAAGTCATTGGCACAGGTATGTCAAAGCCCCTGGCTTTCAGGAAACCACATTCGCACCTTGCCTAATGGAGATGCTTTCTTTCCGCCGATGATTCAAGCAATCAAGGGAGCCAAAAAAACGATCACTTTCGAAACCTTTGCCTTTGTGGATGCACCAATCACCCGCGAAGTGACGAAGGCTCTTGCCGCAAAAGCCAGCGAAGGAGTTGCCGTCCATCTCATTCTTGATCAGGTCGGCTCACGCAAAGCAGGAGAGTATAACATCAACTGGCTCACAAATGCCGGAGTTAAATCTTAGTAATCGATGGTCAGGTAGCATTCACTGGTGGAGCTGGTTTTGCCCATGCTTGGAGTGGAAATGCACAAAGCGCAGCACACTGGCGAGATACTCAGTATGAGATCAAGGGACCAGCAGTTGCCGAGATTCAAAAATCATTTGCCGATAATTGGTTTGAATTAAGCGGACAAAAACTCGGAGGACCTTCGTACTTTCCTCATCTTGAGCCTGCTGGCAATGATAAGATCCAGGTGGTCTCCGATGGTCCAAATAATAAAAATCATCCTATTGCACATGCCTACTTAGCCGCCATTAACGGAGCACGACATTCGTTGATGATGGAACAATCGTATTTTATTCCCACCACTCCATTTCGCAATGCCTTGATCCGTGCAGCCAAACGCGGGGTTCGAATCTCAATCCTCGTGCCTTCAGAGCAGATCGACTCAAAGCCCACCCGTTGGGCTTCTCAAAACCATTGGCAAACCCTCCTCGAGCAAGGGATTAAGATCTTTGAATACCAACCAACGATGATGCATGCCAAGTTGATGGTTGTGGATGAAAAACTGAGTGTCATTGGTTCTTCAAATTTCGATGAGCGCTCATTTTTTATTAATGACGAAATCAACCTACACGTTGATTCGACATTCTTTGCTCAGCAACAACTGCAAATCATCCAAGAAGATCTCGCGAAGTCTCGCGAAGTCACTTTAGCAAACCTACCTGAGCGCCTTGCTCCTCGCCTAAAACGCATCCCAATGCGTCTACTAGAAACACAGTTATAACTTTTTTGTTTCCTCTTTGAGTTTGCTCGGGCACCTGCGCTAAGCCTGTTTAGCGCGAATCTCAGCGAATTTCGACCGACTTCAATCGCAGTCGATCACCTTAAGAAAACCGCTCTGTCAGGAGAATGCGAAGCTTTTGAAGCTTAGTGAGTCGATACCGCTTCTCGAAAATCCGAAACCCATCATTTCGCATTTTCGCAAGTAAATCATGGTAAATTCGGTGCATGATTCTTGGAGCAAGCAAGGCTTTGTCATCTTCTTTGGGCAATAGTTGCTGTGCCTCCGTAAACAGATCCTCAGCACGTTGTGCCTGATAGGTCATAAAAGCTAAAAAGCGCCCATCATAAACCCGCCCAATCAAATCCCGTTCGGTATATTGAAAACGGCCGAGATCATGTAAGGGCACATAGATACGAGCGCCATTGGTGAGATCCTCACCAATATCACGTAGAATATTTGTCAGCTGCAGAGCATGGCCTAGCGTGATCGCATAATCATGGCTTCGTTGCGGATCTGCGCCAAAGAGGGGCAAACATACTAATCCTACAGAAGAAGCCACACGGTAGGTGTATTTCTTTAGATCCTCCCAAGTTCCGAAACGCTGCGAGATTAAATCCATCTGACATCCTTCAATAATATTCGTAAAGTAATCAGGATTAATCTCGTAGAGATCTCGTACTTTCAGAATACTTTCTTGGAGATCGCAGAGACCTAGAGAAGGATTCACGGCATTGGTTGTAAAAAGCTCTTTCCACTGAGAGAGCCCTTCCTTTTTTTGCTCAAGGGGTAGAGCTAAGTCATCGGCTAAGTCATCGATCACTCGGCAAAAAGCGTAAAACGCCACCAGATGTTGCCGCCGTTGGGCCGGGACGCACTTGAGAGCATAAGCAAGATTTGACTTTGCTTTTCTTGTGATTTCGGCGGCTGTTGGCTCGTTGGAGGCCATTTGTCTTTACTTAATCAATCCCCAGTGACCGCTGGTAAAGGGCCACAGAGCAAGAAAGGCGGGTCCTACCAAATTGTGTTGTTTGACCGAGCCCCAGAAGCGAGAGTCGAGGCTATTCGGGGAATTATCACCCAAAGCAAAAAACTCACGGTAGTTGTTATTCTCCGGCTCTTGCATGGTAATGGTGTATTCCTCATTACTAAACTGCGTTGTTTGACCTCTCCCGCTGGGTGGATTCGTATACCCGGTGTAGGGGTAGCCTTTTGAGTCCTTCACCTGACTTGCCACACGCTGAAGGGTTTTCTCCTTCGCAAGAGCCCCGTTAATATAAAGATCCGGTTCCTTAATTTGGATGGTGTCTCCGGGCACCCCGACACAACGCTTAATATAATGGGTTCCACCTTGCTGACTACTCATGGCTTGTTTTCCAACGCCTTGGGTATCGATTCCCCGAGTATCAAACACAAAGGACTCTCCTCGTTTGGGATCCCGAAAATGATAAGAAACTTTATCAACCAGAACTAGATCACCCGAGGTGAGATATCCCTGAAAAATTGGATCTCCTTTTCTGAAGTGGGGTCCCGGGCGCAGCCCTCTTCTTGGGTCGCCACCCGCAAAAATCTGACGAATTGTTTCAATCCCCGCAGCTTCATTTTGTGGGCAACCAATTTTGACTTTCGACCCGTCGGTAAAAAAGATGGTTGTGCTTGAGAAAAGGAAAAAACTGGTGTCCTTCATGTTTTTGACAGTCAGATCCCGTTGAGCAACGACATTGTGATAGGACCGGCCTTTGAACAAAAAATCAAAGCCCTGCTGGCCAAACCACGGCTTTTCCCAACCGTCTTGCTGGTGAGTTTCAGTGGCAACAATCCCATTTAACGAGGGTTGCATTGAGCCTGTTGGAATCCGAAAAGGTTGGAGAAAGAAAGCCCGGATTCCCAAAGCAACCACAATCGCTACCCAAAAGACCTCAATATTCTCTGCAAGCCAATCTGGTTGGCGGTAATGCGCCAGGGATTTCTCGCAGGTATTTCGAAGTTGCTTCGAGGTTTCATTCACCGCATCCCGGTCTTTCTTTTTGATAGCCGCACGGAGATCGACCTGGCGCGAGGTAATTTCACCAATGCGATCTTCTGCGAGAAGATCTCGTTTGTAGTTTAAAAACTTCTTGGAAGCCTTCAACAAAAGGAGCGCTTCTTTTTTCCAGCGGGGTGTGAACACAGGAGAAAGGTGGTCAGGACAGACGCATCTTGCAAGGTGGAAACCATTCCATCCGGTTTTGGTCTTTTGCTTTTCACTGAAAATGCGTAACTCCCGGGCATGCGTATTTTGACGGGACTTCAACCGAGCGGCCAACTCCACATCGGAAACTACTTTGGAGCCATCAAGCCAGCAATCGATGCTCAGGGAGAGGGTGACGGTTATTATTTCATCGCGGATTACCACGCAATGACCACCACTCACAATGCCCAAGCCCTTAGAGACAACGTTCGAGGAGTTGCCATTGACTTCTTGGCTTGTGGGTTTGACCCCTCGAAGGGGGTCTTTTTCAAACAAAGCGCAGTTCCTGAAGTCAATGAACTCGCTTGGATTCTCTCAACAGTCTGCCCAATGGGGCTGCTTGAGCGGTGCCATTCTTATAAGGATAAGGTTGCCAAAGGGATCTCAGCGAACCATGCCCTGTTCGCCTACCCTGCGTTGATGGCAGCGGATATCCTCCTCTATGACTCCAACGTTGTCCCGGTCGGAGAAGATCAAAAGCAGCACCTTGAGGTCACTCGAGACCTCGTCGGCAAAATCAACGATCAGTATGGCGAAGGCACTCTCGTGATGCCAAAAGCACGGATTCGCGAAAACGTCGCCAAAGTTCCAGGCTTAGATGGGGAAAAGATGAGCAAGAGCTACAACAATACCTTGCCCATCTTTGGTGATGAGAAGCCCTCGAAGAAGCTCATTATGCGAATCGAAACAGATTCAACGCCTGTTGAAGATCCGAAGCCTACCGAAGGGTCGATTATCCTCGCGCTCTACCAACTTTTTGCCAGCGAGCCCGAATACCAACAAATGTTCGAGGACTACGAGAATGGAGGATGTGGATATGGAGATTTTAAAAAACGACTCGCGACAGCTTATTGGGATTACTTTGCACCGATGCGAGCCCGGCGGGAGGAACTCCTAAAAAACCCGGACGAAGTCGATGCCGTGCTTGCCAATGGCGCACAAAAAGCCCGGGAAGAAGCTTCCATCGTTTTAGACCGTGTGCGCAAAGCAGTGGGTTTGAGCTAGTTCTTCTTTGCTAGTCTTTGACTTCTTTTTCAAAGAGGAGTGGGCTCGCTTGCCCTGATTGCTGCTCCTGGAGAGCTGCTTTCGCTTTTTCATAGGTCATCCGATCTTGCTCCAAGGTCTCCTCATTGCCAAATGAGAGATTCTCTTCCTTAGCAAGCAGCTTGTGGAGGCGTTCATACGCAGTAAGTTTCTCAATTTCTTGGTGCGCAATACTTTCTTCGAGGCGCTTCATTTCAGCGTGGGCTTGGTGCCAGGCTTGGGCTTCTCTCACCTCTTGATAAGCTTGGGCCATGCTTGATACTAACACTCGAGCACCCTCTTGTTGCTCATCGCTGCCCGTCATCTTGACCCGACGTCGATCCACATCGAACTCGATGCGAAGAGCTTTTTGAACTTCCTCAAGGCTGAGATCCGTCGCTGTAGAGACTCTCTTAAGGACTTCCCGGCTCCTTAATAATCTGAGTTCAGCATTCCAATCGATTTCTTCAAGATCCGTCACAAAAGGCTGCAGTTCCACGACCGCCGTACTTTCAAAAACAGCCGATTGACCTTGCCCCTCTTCCTGATCCTGGCAAGAGACCATGAACAAGGCAAAGACGACGATACAGAGCCAATTCATTGACCAAAAAATCTGCGAAGCTCAGACCCTCACTCCTGACAAAACCACGAATCGAATTCTACTCGTGACCGTCATCCGGAGTCTGGCCAATGACGATGTTGAACTCCGCGCTGAGCTCACCCGCTTTGGATTTTGCGATCGGTTTAAAATCAACCATCAAGGCGTTTGCCGAAGCACCAAGACGCTGGATTAACCCATCTTTGGCATTTCTTTCATCTCCACTCACAAAACATTGAGTCGTAAGAGCACGTTCATTATGACGATAAACAGCAACGTGGATATGGGGAGTGCGACCCGGATAGGGGACTGGTTTGATCGTGCGGAAGTAATATTTCCCATCTCGACCGGTCATGAAGCGACCAAATCCTTGAAAGTGCTCATCCCGCTTGGGCCCGGTCAATCCCCCATCGCGCGAGTGAATATAAGCGCCTTTGTGATCAACTTGCCAGATTTCCACTCTCGCATTGGGCACGGCATTGCCTTTCACATCCGTCACTTTTCCGTAGAGATGGGTCACCTCGCCCACTCCAGGAGTAATCGAGTCATTGATTCTCAGAAGATCATTGTCTGTATCCAACGGAAGTTTGTCCGGATAAAAAGGTCCTTCGGTCATCGAGGGCGTGACACTTAATAACTCAGCGAAAGCACCCGGCGAGGTAAAGAGCGCCGCAGATCCGACCATGGCTTTGCGGAGAAAATCTCTTCGGTAACAATTAGGGCAAATGATTTGGCTCATGCAAAATGATGGCTAAACTCCCGCTATGATTCAAGTCAAAGACCTTGTCGTCCAATTCGAAAACGCTCATGAGACGATTACCGTTCTCAACGGTCTAAACTTTGAGGTTCCTGAAGGACAGGCCTTGGCCGTCGTTGGCCCCTCCGGAAGTGGAAAAACAACATTTCTAAATGTTCTTGGCGCGCTTCTCCCGGCAACAAGTGGAACCGTCATCTTAGGGGGAAGCGATCTTGCTTCCATGTCCGAAAAGCAAGCCGCGCACTTTCGCAACCAAGAAATCGGCTTTATTTTCCAACAACACCATCTTCTTCCACAACTCACTGTCCTTGAAAATGTGCTCGTCCCGCGCCTTGCCGGCCAGTGGCAAGAAAGCGAGGAACAAACCCGACTGAGAGCAACCCAGCTTTTAGAACGAGTTAGGCTCAGTCACCGTCTCAACCATCGCCCCGGAGAGCTCTCAGGCGGAGAAAAACAGCGCACCGCGGTGGCTCGGGCTCTCATCAATCAACCACGAGTGATTTTGGCGGACGAACCCACTGGGGCCCTCGATGGTGAGACAGGAGCAAAAGTCGCCGATCTCCTCCTTGAATTACAAAAAGAACAAGGCGTCACTCTTGTTGTGGTGACACATGATCTCAATCTCGCTGAAAGGATCGGTCATGTTTTTGATCTCAATGAGTCCCAATGAATCGAACGAAATTTCGAAGCTCTTTTTTGCAGATTTTTAAAAATCATTAAAAAAAAGACAGCTTATCCTCATTGAGGGCCAGAAAGCTGAGCCAAGCGACCGCCCGGACAGTGACTCAACTCAATCCATTTAGTTTGTTCAGGAAGCAATTGCGGGAATAACGAGGGCCATTCGACGATGACAATTCCATTTCTCTCTAGATAGTCATCCCAACCCAAATCGAGCAATTCATGCTCAGTCTCGACCCGATAAAAATCGAAATGAAAGGCTGGCAGGCGCCCCCCAAGATATTCTTGGACAAGAGAAAACGTCGGACTGGTCACTTCTTTGAGATAGCCTAAACCACTGAGAATTCCTTGGGTTAAGGTCGTTTTCCCAGCTCCTAAATCACCTAAGAGAGCAATGACATCGCCTTCTTGAGCACCTTGTCCAAGCTTACGGCCCAGACGAAGCGTGTCTTCAGTGCTCGAAAGCTCAATCGGAAGTTCCATTCCCCGGGAAATAGGCCCAGAAAGCTCCTAACGCAAGCCGGACCGTTTCAGGGCAAGGCGCACTTCCCAAATCTCTCGCTTTATTTTCAAAAAAACCTTGCTCGACAGGCCACTCTGTGATGAATTCCCGCCCCGCGCCTGAAGAGCGGATCAATTATCCATTCTCAGACGTTCTAATTTTAGCTGACCAAAACCATGGCCTACGCAATTTTCAAAACCGGCGGAAAGCAGTACCGCGTGCAAGAAGGAGACACCATCAGTGTCGACAAGCTTCCCGTCGAGGCTGAAGAGGAAATCAAGTTTGGTGAGGTTCTCCTCATCAATGATGGCTCAAACACCAAGGTTGGAGCACCAACTATTGAGGGTGCGGGCGTCGTGGCAAAGGTCGTTGAGCAGCATCGTGGTAAAAAGGGTGTTGCCTTCAAATTCAAGCGCCGTAAGGGTTTCCACAAAACAATTGGTTTTCGCCATCATCTCACCAAACTTAAGATCACCGGGATCGAGGGTTAATTTTTCCTAACACAAACTTTATTTTTAGTTATGGCTCACAAGAAGGGACAAGGATCTGTCAAAAACGGACGTGACTCACGCAGCAAGCGCCTCGGTGTCAAAAAATTTGGGGGAGAAGCTGTCATCGCAGGTAACATTTTGATCCGTCAGCGTGGCACCAAGTGGCACCCAGGAGCAAACGTCGGAATGGGTAAAGATCACACCCTCTTTGCGTTGACTGATGGTAACGTCTACTTCGACAAGAAGGGCCGCCGTATCAACGTCGCTCTCGCCGACTAGTCGATACACTCGAATTTCTTTCTGATTTTAGAGCGGGTCCAGACGGATCCGCTTTTTTCTGTTCTTTTGGGGTGTTATTCTTCGACGCTTCACGTTGATTTCACGTCAGTTATGAATATCGTCCTCGTCCAGCCAGAAATTCCCCACAATACGGGCGCCGCCGGACGGCTTGCCCTTGCAACGGGCTCAACTCTCCATCTGGTCAAACCTCTCGGATTCTCCCTCGACGAAAAAACCATTCGCCGTGTTGGTCTCGACTATTGGAAGGATGTGGACCTGCGAGTTTGGGAAAGCTTTGATGAACTCCTTAGTGCGTATCCAGAAGCTCGCTTTTGGTTGCTTTCTACCAAAGCTCAACGATCAGCATGGGAGGTGACCTACCAAAAAGGAGACTTTCTTGTTTTTGGACGGGAATCCAAGGGCCTTCCTGAATCATGGCTCGACGAGCGCGCCATTCGCATTCCGATGAAGGATGAATCCACCCGGTCCCTCAACCTAGCTACTGCCGTAGCCATTGTTCTCTATGAAGCTGAAAGGCAAATCGGCGAGATGGGCTAGCCAATTCGAAAGAAAGGATCTAGGGATTATCGACCTCTACCCTTTTTAAAACTCTGGACAAAAAACTCTCTAAATAAATATAAGAAACCGCCTTCTTCTCAAAAGCATCGTACTCGTTACCCTCTCGCTGGCGCTTACCAAAGGTGATGAAAAACACCTTTTCGTCCTCTCGGTATAATCAAACATGGCCGGTCTAGACCCCAAGATTTCCATCAACCCGGCTGTCGACAAAACCTTTGACAAACACAGAGTCATCGTGGTCAAGGATGCCATGGGCGAGCAACTCATCCGTCGTTGGGACAAGCTGTGGAAGCCTGCCCAAGGTAATCGTCCGAAAGCACCGGTAATCTATATGACTGCCTGATGACCAAAGTGAAGCCCGCCATCGAAGATCAGAAAATTAATACTGTGACTCTTATCTGGATGCAGGGGGAACGAGACGCTCGGGTGAAACATGGCAAAGTTTATAGTGAAAGCTTGAAGAGGCTTCGAGCCCAGCTGGCGAGGGATCTGAACCATGAAAATAGTCCACTTCGCTATCGGTCGCCTATGTGATTTTGACATAGAAAACAAACGCTATCACCACTGGACAAAAGTCCGTGAACTACGAGTGGCAATCGCCCAAGCCGATCCTCTCATCACCAGGGTTGATACCGACGATCTCAACGACGGGCAAAACGGTTTGGGAAGGCCTATCATAGATGACCTCCACTATTCCGTGGAAGCTTGTAAGGCCCTCGGCGGTCGCTTCACGAAGGAGGCGATCGAGAGAGGCGCATTTAAGACTTAAACTAATTTTTAGAGCGCTTCACAAGCGGACACAAAAAGTTGTGATTGAAACGTAATTTAAAAAAAATTTTGCCCTTTTTTGTTATGGTGCGTTCTTAAGGGACGATGAAGATAGTCTCCAAGCACTTGCTCTTAGTTCTCACCGGAGCCGCCCTGACCCTAGTTCCTGCTCTGGGAGCCAACACTAATTCATTAGTTGAGTTCACGCCTGAAGAAGCCAAATCACTCGAGTGGCGTGTCGTCAATGATGGCGTGATGGGAGGCCTCTCTAAGGGCAAGCTTGAAATCATCAACGATGGCATTCTGAAGTTCAGCGGAAACCTTTCTCTCGAAAACAACGGTGGCTTCTCCTCTATCCGCACTAGGAACTTGAAGAAGGATCTTAGCGCCGCCAATGGGGTAGTCGCCCGTGTTAGGGGGGACGGACGCACCTACCAGATCCGGTTTAGCACCGAAGCTCGCTTTCGGGGTATGGAAATTTCTTTCATGGCAGAGTTCAAAACCAAAAAAGACCAATGGACCGAGATCCAGGTTCCCTTCGATCAGTTCACTGGAAGTTTCCGTGGGATGAAACTAAAGGACGAAAAGTTCAAACCTTCGGAAATTCGGCGTCTTGGTTTACTCATCGCGGACAAAAGGACAGGACCATTTGATCTGAAAGTTGATTGGATTCGTACTTACGGAGCTGGTGGTCTCAAAGACATTGTTTCGGCCGCACTTGCCGATGGTCGTTTCGGAACGCTTGGCAAAGCCCTAACTGAGGCCAAACTTGTTGAATCCCTTCAGGGTGAGGGACCATTCACCGTTTTTGCACCCACCGACAAGGCCTTTGCCAAGCTTCCCAAAGGAACAGTAGAAAACCTCCTGAAGCCAGAAAATCGCAACCAGCTTAAGGCCGTCCTTACCTATCATGTTGTTGGCGGTTCTGTGAAACTAGGCGACGCCCTCAAAGCTGGCCAATCGAAAACAGTCCAAGGCGCTACCGTGAAATTTTCCTTCTCCGACGGTCAAGTCAAAGTCAACGAAGCAGCAGTTCTTAATGCCGACATCGCTTGTAAGAACGGAGTTATTCATGTGATTGATTCGGTCATTCTTCCACCAAAGCCTCCCAATGATCTCCTAAACGTCGTCAAGCGCTCAGGAAAATTCAATACACTAGTGGCAGCAGTCAAAGCCGCCGGCCTAAGCGATTTTCTTTCTGGAACTCAACCAATCACTCTCCTGGCTCCCACAGACAAGGCTTTTGCTAATTTGCCCGAGGGGACAGTTGAAAATCTCCTCAAACCTGAAAACCGCGAAAGTCTCACTTCCACACTGACCCTTCACGCCTTGTCTGGGAAAGTTTCAGCAGGAGATGCTCTGAATACGTGTATAGCCAAAGCCTTGAGCGGGGACACCCTCGAATTTAACATCGCTGACGGAATTTTTCAGGTGAACGGGGTTACTATCAGCAAAACCGACATCAAGTGTGACAACGGAATTATCCATATTCTCGACGCCGTTCTTCTTCCCCCCGCCAATTCCGGTGAACGCCAGCCGAAATCGGAGTCTCCTCTCGAGAAGATTGAAATGGCCATCAAAAAGGGTGTTCCCATCTTTAACGACGGCGACCATGAAAAATGTGCTGCTATCTATCGCGACTGCCTTGTCTCAGTTTCTAAAACTAAAGAGATGGATCCACGAGTTTCCGAGGTCCTAACCGAGCTGGTCAAACAAAGTGGTGATATCGATTGCGCCACCCGCCGTGCCTGGATGCTACGGACCGGGCTGGATCACGTTTACGCTACACTTTCCAAATAAACGAATTCCAAGCGCCACTTAAATTGGCCCTACTCTCATAAGAAGACCGGTTTTTACTTTTGTCGACATCATTCGATCAGTCTGGAAAGTTCGCGCTGCTCGGCCCACTACAGAGAGTCATTTAAATCGGTTTACTAGGTTGAATTACCTTGGAGGTTCTCATTAGGATACCGTAGCCATAGATGATTCTACAAATCGAGAAGGACCATGCGAAGGCTGAGAACGAAGGATGGGCCTTTTGATCGCGGACAAAAAAGCAGGGCCGTTTCCCCTAGAGATCGACTGGGTTCAGACTTATGGCTCTGGAAAAACCCAGTAGAGAGGGAGATCTCAGTTTCTGAGGGGTGCGTCGTAGAGCTCAGGAGTGGAAGCAGAAAGCTCTCGAGAGTATTATCTTATAGAAACTATGTACGAGATTTACCGTACTTAAAACAAACGCAGAGAATTCCTCTCTTCCGATTCTTAAGAGGTGATCACAATCAAAGGCGCTTTCTTGAGGTTTTGATCTCTCCCTTTCTCGTATCTAAAAACAACACTCTACTCGGCAACAATCCTACTGATTGACCCACGATTGGTTGACTAACGTGTCTCTCCGATGCTTAGGAATGGACTACGCGCCAGAAGTCGTCGATGGGGATTTTGCTTGTGCCAAAACTTCAGCCTTTTTTCTCTTCTCTAACCAAATCATCAGAAGAGTCACATCTGCCGGGGTAATGCCTGAAATACGCGCGGCTTGGCCCAGAGTTCTTGGTCGGACTGCCGCTAGACGCTGGCGAGCTTCTGCCTTAAAACCTTGCAGCGACGAATAATCAACATCCTCCGGAATCAAGGCTGATTCTTGCTTTTTAAATCGTTCAACTTCTTGTTGTTGGCGAGCGATATGACCTTCATATTTAAAATCAGATTCCAAAATTGGCCAAAGTTCCACGTGGAACCTTTCGCGAATCTCCAATGGTAGATTTTGCCACGAATTCCCTCCCTGGCGAAACCAATGATCCAATTTGACCCCTTCGTAGGCCTTCTCCCTGATAAACCCCCTCGCTTCTGTTAAGAGTCTCTGCTTTTGCGCAAAGCGTTGAGTATGCTCCTCATTGAGTAATCCCAACGCAGCTGCTTGAGGACTGAGTCGCTCATCAGCATTGTCTTGGCGTAGAAGAAGGCGGTATTCTGCTCGACTGGTAAACATCCGGTAGGGCTCCGTGCATCCCTTGGTCACCAGATCGTCGATCATCACTCCGAGATAGGCCTCCTCCCGCCCCAGCACTAACTCGCCTCGACCAGCGACTTTTAAGGCCGCATTGGCGCCGGCAAGCAAGCCCTGACCAGCTGCCTCTTCATAACCTGAAGTCCCATTGATTTGGCCAGCAAAATACAAGCCCTCGACCCGCTTTGTTTCAAGAGTGGGGCGCAATTGTGTCGGCGGACAGTAATCATACTCCACCGCGTAACCAGGCCGAATAATCTCACAATTCTCCAATCCCTCAATGGATCTTAAAAAGTTCAGCTGCACCTCATAGGGAAGCGAAGTCGAAACCCCATTGACATAGTATTCTAAAGTGTGCCGCCCTTCTGGCTCCAAGAAGACTTGGTGCCTCTCTTTCTCTGCAAACCGAACCACCTTATCTTCGATGGACGGACAATAGCGAGGCCCTACCCCCTCAATCTTTCCCGAATACATGGGCGACTGATCCAGGTTCTCACGGATCACATCGTGAGTTTTTGGATTTGTCCAAGTGATCCAACAAGGGACTTGTTCCACGTGGAACTCCTGAGCTCCCCATGGATTGAGCGTAAAGACATCATCCTTTTCCCTCTGAATTGTTTCCGGATGGTAGCTAAATAACGAGGGGGGGTCATCACCAACCTGCTTTTCACACTTTGAGAAATCAAGACTGCGGCCGTTCAGGCGACAAGGGGTTCCTGTCTTGAAACGATCGATTTCAAACCCAAGCTTGCGAAGCGATTCAGAAACTGTCGAGGTTGCATCACCCATTCGCCCCCCTTTCTCATTCTTCAAACCCACATGCATCAAACCTTTCATGAAGGTTCCAGCTGAGAGGATCACTGACCGAGCCCGAATCTCCATTTGCAAAGATGTTTGGATTCCTTGGACGTGATCATTCTCCACTAAGATCTCAGAGACATTGCCCTGGTGTAAATCCAGACCCGGCATCCCCTCCAAGACCCTCTTCATTCGAAATTGATACGCTTTTTTATCACACTGGGCTCTTGGGGCACGGACAGAGGGGCCCTTCGCTGCATTTAACATTCTCCACTGAATGGCGGTTGCATCGGTGTTTTGCCCCATCGCCCCCCCGAGTGCATCAATCTCGCGCACCATATGCCCTTTGGCCAAACCTCCAATAGCAGGGTTACAACTCATTTGCCCGATGGTATCTAGGTTTTGAGTGAGAACTGCAACGGAGGCTCCAAGTCTTGCCGCTGCAAGAGCCGCCTCTACTCCCGCGTGACCGGCCCCAATGACAAGGACATCATATTCTTTCGGATAACGATACATCGATTTCTGGCCTCAGCCTATCAAGAATCGTCGTCAAGGCAAGACGAGGGACTCATCACCTCTGAGAGTCCTTTTCAATCCGCCAGCCCCGCCATAGCGACAATGAGCAAACAAAAAACCAATCACTTAAAGACAATAACAGCGGCTTGCCCGAAGGCAAACCGCTGTTAAGCACACACGCAACAACAAAATAAATTGCTAACTTAAGAACGTTACAAATCGCAATGTTTGTCGAAAAACTTAAGAAAACTTCAACGATTGATTCTTAATCAAATTCCCTCATACTACCTTGTTAGACCCACATCGCTCCGATTCATTCAATAAAAGTTCAAAAAACTCTCCCCCCTGTGGTTTTTTAGAATCGCCAAATGCTCGGCTCGCTGGGAGCACACCACCGCTTCCAAAAGCTGAGATTTTAAAAAGGAGCGCACTCAAGAGACTGAATTTTATGAACGACAGTCAGCATTTGATCCGTTAATCTCACGCAACCCCACTGATGAAAACCCTCATTGCTCACCTGCTTCTTTTCTTCTTCTCGACTCTCCTCGTAGACGCAGCACCACTGTCGACCAATGAGATTCTAGCCCAACTTCAAACAACGCTAGAAACAGGAAATGGATTTGATGCTGTGGTTGAGAATCTAGACAAGCTCGAAGAAGAGGAACTCGTACTCCTCCTCAAAGAATTCGACCGCACCTTTCCGAGGCTGCGTGAAACCTATCTCAAAGGATATCAACTCTTCGCAGAGGGCCAATACACTGGCGCGGCCAAAAATGAGCAAAAGAAACTAATTCGAGAACACCGAGAAAACTTTATGCGCGTCTACGCCATGGGTGAAGGCCCCATGAAACCCGAGCTTAAAAAAATCTCAATGCCTGCCATCGATTCACTGCGAAAGCTCATTCTACCATCCAACGAAGAAGTCTTCTCGACAGCGGACGAAAAGCTCAAAGAACAGCGAAAGATTGTCCTGATTCTTGCTAGATTTCGGGATGCCATTGTAAAAACCGCAATTCTTCCTGACGAAGACCCTGCGGAAGCATCCATCCTTGCAGCTGAAAAAGCAGTCATTTCTGGACTCGCTGGACTCCCGCGAGAGGGCCTCAAAATCATTGCCGAAAATGATAAAATCGCTGAGAAAGCGAAAGTTCCCATCAACGAACGAGAAGGGGTGCGGGAAGTCAATGAATGGAGGCTTCTTCTCGGGCTCAATGCACTCGTCATCGATCCCAAACTTTGTGCAGCCGGCAGAGAGCATTCAGAAGATATGAATAAACATCAGTTCTTCGCGCACGAATCTCCTTTACCCGGTAAAACGACACCGTGGCAGCGCGCAGGGAATCATGGCACCAAGGCCAGTGGAGAAAATATCTACATGGGTTCAGAGTCTCCAAGCTCCGCAAATAAGGGTTGGTTTTACTCTCCAGGCCACCACAAAAACATGTTCCGGAAAAGTCACACCCGGATCGGTCTTGGTCAATATTCCCGCCATTGGACACAAATGTTTGGTTGAACGTTCGCATCTAATAATTCTTATAAAAACCTATAACTCACTAAAAATCAATGGGTTATCATCATGTAGGTTATCTTTCTGGCCGAGATTTTTAGACCAAGTTTACTGTTGTTGTTTGATCCTTTCGACTCGCTCATTCCATACCTGTAAGCCTTTGGGGTCCCCCAGAGCCACCAGAGAGCCCACCACAGCGCCCCGGTGACAACTATCCCCGCCGACGATGGCATTCGCTCTCACCGCTGCACCAAAGTCATCTTGATACTTCCAAGCCAGATAGAGTGCCGCAGGAAAGGCATCCGCAATATAACACACAGGGCTCAAAACAGAACCGATGACCTCACGATCCGGGCGACTTTCCCATTTCATCGCCTTGCGAGTCGAAAACCAATCCCCTGCGCAATGCATCATCGCCTCGCGGAGAGGTAATCCTGATTGAAGATCAAACAATAAACGCACCAGACAATCAGCTGCTCGCAAAACATTTGAGTGACGGTGAGTCAGTGCCACGTGCGTTTTGATCGTCTTGCGTAGCTCTTCACGTGAAAGAAAAGGGCAGAGAGCGGCAAACAATGCTGGGACCGATGCGAGCCCCCCAATATGTTCATCACGAATGCCACAGTTTAAAGGGGCTTTTCCACGCGCATAATTCATGAAGAATCCGCGGTGATACTCTTCGACATAAGTATCCCGATGCCACCCTGGGGTGAGCATTTTCTCAATGTAAAGATTGAGCCACGCGATGGGATCATAAGCTTTTGCATCGGAGACTTGCTCATAGAGAAGGCTTGCTAACTGAAAATTCAACGTATTGTCCCCTGGCTGAAGGTTGCGATGATAGTGAACCTCCGGAACTCCCCAAAACTTCGCTTGATCGTGGAGAATCTGACCTTTTTCGTTGAGTGCTTGGTAGCTTGAACGCCACAAGATGCTATTGGGATGAATCTTTTTAGGAGGAGGAAAAACCGAAAGATCGGGGTAATCTCGATCCAGCGCATCTCGATCATAATACCAATGAACTGGCATCGCAAAAGCATCCGCAATCAAAGAGCCCCAGTAAGCGCTTTGAGGTGAATCAAACGTGAATTCATTCATCGATGAATGGTTCCTTCTTTCAAAGAAATCCCTTTTTAGAAGTAAGCTTTAAGCGAATCGGGCCCTTCGCCGAAGAAGGGTCGACCACCTTTGCTCTTTGACAAATTAAAATCAAACCCTGATCGACAAGCCTCCGCGCAGCCTTCCTAACTCTTTGCATCTCAAGTCTCCAACTTTCTTCACTAAAGACCGCGCGAGCCGCTTCACTTGGACAAATGGTTGCTCCCACGGCTCGATCTTGAAGCAGGCGAACAATCACGCGCTCAATCTCAAGATCGGTGTCACTTCTTTTCGACCCGCGGCATTTCTGGGAGCAGTATTTGACCTCGTCCCAACACTTTTCCCACTTCCTGCGCCACTGGATGACACGACCGCATGCTTGGCAAATCTTTTGGATCTCTCTCATGTTGCCAAGATCGCTTTTGCGGTTTTTAGGCCAGAACAAATAGCCCCCTCGATGGAAGCCGTCGTCGTATGATCACCACAAATCCAGATACCATCACGTTTCAGATAACCAAGGGGCTCATCGTAATCAGCCCTCGGTAGCTGCTCCGGCAACGCATGCTTGATCAGGTCGGTTCGTAGATGATGCCACCCATCCACTTCGCTTCCAAACCAAGCCATCAGCTCTTGCTTTACGAGATTGGGTAAGTCCGGGTGACGCTCCAAACCGAGAAGTGAAACTGCAATGAGAGCCTTACCCTGAGGTGCATAAGTAAGAGAGACTTCCGACATCACCGCAACATGATTCACTATCCCCTCACCTGATCCATTAAGAGCAATTATCGCTTCCTTAATAGGGGACGAACGAGCTTCAAAATAAACCGTGGTGACCGAACGCCAAGCGGGAGCCACTCGCGAAAAATGAGGCATGAGACGACTCACCTCGCTGGCTTGAGTCGCAAGAACAACTTGAGACGCCTGATAAGACTCGCCGCGCGATAAGAGGACACGAGACGCTGTGATCTCCTCGACCGGACTGGTGAGATGGATCGAATGAGGGGGTAGTCTCCGAGCAAGTTGCCGTGGGATTTCGCCCATTCCTTTTTCGGGAACGGTCGCCAATCCCTGACTAAACATTTTAAAAGTGAATTCAAACATACGGCTGGATGTTCGAAGTTCCCTCTCAAGAAAAATCCCTCCATAAAACGCCCGAAAAAACCGATCGATCATTCCCTCACTCAATCCACGCTTTCTGAGAAAGACATGGGTTTGCTCATCAGGGCGTTGAGCAATTTCCTCAACCGAGCTCCCCAGCGCCTGAAAACGAAGCAGGGCAATTTTCAGCTTATCCATCAGAGAGCCAACAGGAGCTACCGCGGAGGCAAAAAGAGAACCGGGGCGACGAAAGACATCCATCACTCGATGCATTTTTTGGCCATCAAAAACCAAAGCACCCGGCTCAAAGGCTTTGAGCTTGAGACCTTCAAGGTTCAAGAAGTTCCCAGCCTGAGGATACGCACTGAGGTACACTTGGAATCCACGATCCAATAGAAATCCATCGACTCGATCAGTCCTGACCCGTCCACCGACATCATCGGACGCCTCAAGGACAAGAACACGACGCCCCGCTTCGTGGAGCCCAAGAGCGCAAGAAAGGCCTGAAAGACCCGCACCAACCACCACCACGGGATGTTCGTTAACTTCTTTGAGAGCTGGATTCATTTTAGTTTCAAACCGAACACCCTCGCAGAGTTGTGAGGTGGTCGAGGGATATTCTCCTCGGTGGATCCCGCTTCCATTCGCGCACCGATTCGTCCTAGTTATTTGCTTTTTGTTTAGTTTTCTGCCACTAAAAACTCCTAGAATCCACTTTTGTTGATTTCTTGTTTATTTTCTTTTGTTTCGTGCAATGCTTCGGGGTGCAGGAGCAAAAATTCGCGCTTTATGGAATAGGAGCCGTCGCTAGCCGTACCGGCTTAAGCTCTCCCAACATCCGGATGTGGGAAAAGAGATACCAAGCCGTGACTCCGAAAAGAACCGATTCCAACCGCCGACTTTATTCCAATGATGATGTGGAACGATTGGTTTTAATGAAAAAACTCACCATCAGAGGCCACACCATCAGCACCATCGCTCACCTTACTTTCGAGGAGTTAAACTCACGACTCCAAGAAGATCTTGGATCTCAAGTTGATCAAGCCAGTGCAACTCGCACCAAACATCTCCTTACAATTGGTTCTGGCTGCGCCCTCCTTCACAGGGAACTGAAATGGTTGAACGCAGAAGTCTCTGCTCACTATGACTCCATTGAGGATGCACAAAACCACCTTCCCCTCTCTCGTGTGGATCTCGTTGTCATTGAAGCTGAGACCCTCTTTCCGGAGACGGTCACTCGAATTCGCAACCTGACCCACCAGGTGGGCACACCTCAAACCCTCCTGAGCTACCGCTTTGCCACTTCCAAAACCGTCACCGCCCTTGCCCGCGTCATCGAAGGGGTCACACTACTCAAAGCACCTCTGACAAGTCAGCAGCTCCGACGTGAGTGTCTGCGCAAACTGAGCAGTGGTAGAAGCAAGAAGCCCCTACTACCCTCTGGAGAAACAGAACAGATTGCTGAAGCACTCTATTCAAAAGATCAGCTTTCTAAGCTCACTGAACTCTCCACAACAATTGAATGCGAATGCCCGCAGCACCTCGCCAGTTTACTGCAAGATCTCAACGCCTTCGAAAAATACAGCCTTGCGTGCGAAAATCGAAACCCAGCAGATGCGCAGCTTCACGCTTACCTCTACCGCACGACTGCACTTGTAAGGAGGAGAATGGAAGAGGCGCTCAAACATCTTTTAGAAGCTGAGGGAATTCACCTCGACTAGGAAGCCACCAAGACCCGCACCCATAGTGATCCAAAGAAATTTGACGTTACGATGAATTTGTGAAGTGAGCCAAAGGTTGCCCTTTCGGTTTGATTTTTCAAATGACTAAGAAAAAAGGAGGCCTATCGATCCCATCAAATAGTTTAGAAAAATTAATGATTAGAGTTTGACGTAACGATGAATTTGTTTCATACAGGACCTCACATGAGCTTCAAAAGAACTCTCTCAATTGCTGGACTTTCACTCTCAATCGCTGGTTTTGCGAATGCAGAAGTTGAAAGTAGTATCTCTGCTTCACACGAATCAAACTACATCTTCCGCGGAACAGATGCCGGTGAAGACGCCTTCGGTGCTGGTTACAATGTTTCTACCAGTGCTGCCGGTCTCGACTGGAGCCTTGGTTTAGGTCACAAGAGCACGGACTTCACAGATGAACAGGCTTTCTCTGTTGCTGCATCGACTGCCCTTGGTGGCAATGTCAACTTGAGTGTTGGTCTTCAGCATTACAACTGGACTGCTGCTGACAACCTCTCTGAGGTTGCTGTTGGACTTGGAACCAGTGCTGCTGGTCTTGACCTTAGCGCTTCAATCTTCTTCAACATTGCTGATAGCGATGGAGACGAATACTACGAGCTGAGTGCTAGCAAGCACATCTGCTTAGGTGGTGGTCTTTCTGCCACTGTTGCTGTCACTTATGGTGACTGGGGTATCGCAGACTTCACAACAGCTTCTGTCAGCTTGAACAAGAGCTTGAGCGATGACGTGTCTGCTGGAATTGGTTACACCTACGTTGATTCTGATCTCACAGACGAAGACACCGTGATCGGTCTCTCCATCTCTGTTGGTCTCTAAGTGACTTCCAACATTTTCTGAATGTTAAAGAGGAGCCAAAATGGCTCCTCTTTTTTTTGAACGTCGTGCCAACCACCGATTTGACTTCCTCTGGGAGCAAGAAATTATTTTATGAAAATTAATTAATTTAGTTTGACGTCTCGATGAATTTCTTTCATACGTCGGGGGTTATGAGCTTCAAAAGAACTCTATCAGTAGCCGGACTTTCACTCTCACTCGCTGGTTTCGCTAGCGCTGACATTGAAAGTGGTATCTCTGCTTCACACAATTCAGACTTGCTTTACCGTGGTGCACTCCAGGGTGAGGACGCTTTCGGGTTTGGCTATAGCGCATCAACAAGCGCCGGTGGCCTTGACTGGAGCCTTGGCTTAGGCCATGCAAGTTCAGACGCAACAGACGTTGAGCACTACACTGTTGGAGCTTCAACCGCTCTCAGCGAAGGTCTTGACCTCAGCGTTGGCCTCAGCCACCGCAATGCTTCAAACTTCGACAACGATTCTGACGTTTCTGTTGGACTTGGAACCAGCCTTGCTGGCCTTGACCTCAGCGCTTCAATCTTCTTCGACATTAAAGATAGCGACGGAGATGACTACTACGAGCTCAGTGCTAGCAAGCACATCTGCTTAGGTGGTGGTCTTTCTGCCACTGTTGCTGTCACTTATGGTGACGACGGCGCAAACGACTTCACTGCAGTTTCTGTTGGCTTGAACAAAGCTCTCAGCGATGATGTCAACGCAGGTCTTGGTTATACCTACCTTGATTCGAGCCAAACTGATGAGGACACCGTAATCGGTCTCTCCATCTCTGTTGGTCTCTAAGACGTTTTTATCTTTTTCTTGATAATTGAAAGGGAGCCTTCGGGCTCCCTTTCTACGTTTTTAGATCAGTTTTCTTCAAAACCCCCCATCACTTCTCTGTTCTTCTGGAACCATTCGGTTGCAAACAAACAACTGCAGGCGCCTCAACTACAGGCGCTCTAAAGGTGGCGGAGTCCCTCGGTGAACCAAACCCCTCGCACAGACATCATCACCAACCCGGTAAATCTCAAGCTGCTCGAGACAGCGACGCTTCAAGAGCGATGATGCTCCCTCGCCGCTTACGGCCCCACCCGGGCCCCCTGTTACCAATGGAGTGAGATAAATCACCCATTCATCAATCAAATCTGCATCATTTAACGCTCCTAAGAGACGACCTCCTGCTTCGACTAAGACACAATTGACATCGTAAGTCTGAGCAAGTTGTTGCATTGCTGCTTCCAGTTCCGTGTTTTCCAAGACGAGGGTCTTCTTCGCAAATGGATCCTCGAAAAGCTGGTAACCGGATTTTTGAATCCCTTGTTGAGTCATTACCACGCGCCATGGTTGCTCTTTTAGCGGGGAAATTGCCGGACTTCGAAGGGTCAGAGCAGGATCGTCTTTTCGGACTGTCTCCCCAGAGGTCATGATCGCATCGACCTTTGCACGCAGTAGCTGCACCTCCTCACGTGCTTGTGAACCGCTCAACCACTGGCCCTCTCCCGCAGGTCTGGAAATACGCCCATCAAGGCTCATGGCCACCTTGGCGATCACCCATGGTCGCTTTAGACGCTGAACCATCGAGAAACCACGAACCAGGTGTTGGCACTCCTTTTCACAAATGCCTGTTGTCACTTCGATACCAGCTTTCGTGAGAACTTCTGAGGCTCTGCCTGCGTGTGAGGGATTTGGATCTGAAGAACCGTAAACGACTCGGGCCACTCCTGCTTGAATTAAAAGATCTGTGCAAGCGCCTGTTCGTCCCTGAGTCGAACACGGCTCCAAGGTCACGTAGACAGTCGCTCCTCTCGCCTGTGCTGGATCCAATTGTGATAAGGCGTGTCGCTCAGCGTGGGCCGTGCCAGCTTTTTGGTGCCAACCCTTTGCGATTTGCTTCCCTGAATGGACGATGACACAACCTACCGGTGGATTAGGTGAAGTGAGCCCTAGTCCACGTTTTGCTTCCTGAATGGCAAGCTGCATCCAGATTTGATCATCGTTTGGCGAACTCATGAGACGTGAAAGCGAAGCGAGTAAGTGTGTGAACAAACCCTCAATAGTTGTGTCTAAAAGATCTTTTTCTCAAAGTTGTGCAACTCTCTAAAAGTTCCTCCCCTATCTTTTCACCAGTTATTCTTCGAGTGGAACACCCAGAGTAACAAGGTGGAACATCATTTCGAACAAGTTATTCTCATTAAGAAGAAGAAGAAGAAATTAAAAATGGTCTATCCTCTCTCCTGTAATGAGTGAACAAGTTACTTGGAAAACAGCCTTTTGAAAGATCTTCATCAAGAGTTTGGCATTTTATCAAATATCAGTTATTTGGGATACATGAAGACCAGTCTTTTGACCACTCTGCTCGTCTCAACATGCTTCTGCCAAGATTGGCCTCAGTATCTCGGACCAAACGGTGATGGAACAGTTGAGGGAGAAATCCCAGCGAAAATCCAACAGTTGGGGCCTAAAAAACGATGGGAGGCTCAAATTGGAACCGGCTGCTCGAGTTTTGCGATCTCTCAGGGAAAGGCAATTACTGTCGGTAATAAGGACAATCAGGATACTCTCTGGTGTTTTGATACCAAAACAGGAGAAGTCATTTGGAAAAAGACCTACGCTGAAGATCTTGCTCCAAAATATTATGATGGCGGTCCTGGAGCAACGCCGACGATCGATGGAGGGCTTGTCTACAATCTCTCGAAGTCTGGGCGTTTATCTTGCCATGATTTTCAAACAGGCGAGGAAAAGTGGGTTTTGAGCTACAAAGACGATTTTGGAGGGAATATGCCGACTTGGGGATACTCAGCCTCGCCTCTCGTCTATGGAGAGCTTCTTATTTGCCTCCCCTGTGACAAGGGATCTGCAATGGTCGCTCTAGATAAAAAGACCGGTAAAGTGGAATGGAAGTCCAAGAACACCGCTCGCCCGGGCTATGCTGCTCCCGTCTTCTGTAAGCATCAGGGAAAAGAGATGGCCATTGTTTTTCATGGGCGAAGCATTGTCGGCTACGATTTATCAAGCCAAGGAGAAGTTGTTTTTTCTTATGAATGGAGAACGTCGTATGATGTGAATGCTTCTAATCCTGTTTATCACGACGGGAAGGTCTTTTTTGCCTCTGGATACGGGATGGGATACGGGGTCTTAGACATCCAAGGAGATGAGCCAAAATTACTCCATCGAGATCGAGACTCACCCATGATTTTCCAAAACGCCTTTCTTGTCGGGGATGATATTTTGGGCTGTTTTGGCGACAAAAGACGAAAAGCCGAGCTCTTTCAAATGGATCTCGAGACAGGAAAGCTTCTCTGGAAATATGAAATCCCTGGGAGTAGAGCTTCTACCGTGAAGGTTGGAGAAACCTTGGCAGTTCTGAGTGAAGATGGAGTCCTTGTCTTCGGTAAAGCAGACGAGAAAGGCTTTATCGAATCGAGCCGACATCAAGTCTTGTCCAAACTTTGTTGGGCGCCTCTCGCCGTTGGTGATGGTAAAGCATTTTTGAGAACCAATCGAGGATCTGCTATTTGTCTCGATCTTCTCGAAGAATAACTCCCGCGGCACCCATAGAGCTCGTTGCGAAAGCGACGAGCACAATGTTAAACCCGTGAGATTAAGCGAGATCCTCGTGATAATACACTTTGATGTAATTCATCTTCTTTTCCTGATCGAAGCCCCTCTCTAAAACTTCACTAGGGTTATCGACGACTTTTGGACGGAGTCGGATCTCGACACCTGTGTCAAATTTCATGATCGATTTCATGAGCTTCTTTGCCTTGGACACTTCACGCTTTGAAATATCAAAGTTTTCTTCGAGGGTGATTCCCTCTTCCTCCTCGACTCGCTTGCGCTCCTGGGCAAATTTATTGCGAGCAGCTTCCGTTCTCAGTGCTTTCTCCTCAAATTCCTGAAGACTAAAATTCTTCTGATCACGAAGGTAGGAAATCGCTTCTTGAGCGGGTTGATTTGCTTGCCATGGCGGGCTGTCATCATTTGGTGAACTCTCTGGCGAGACTGCGGTGACAGCCATTTCAGCAAGACGTTTACTAAGAAGAGCGGAATCAGGAATCGGACGGACCCCTAAAAAATCGCGAACCCAAAAACGTGACTCAGATCCCCCCCGATCAAAAGTTAACACATAAAATCCTTTTCGCTCAAAGTGTTCGACAATCAGACACCCTTTATCGATTTTTTCAGGGTTAATCCCCTGCTCTGTCGAAAGTTCGAGGTCTCCATTACGCGCAGAAATGCTTAGAAATGGAGTCACACTCTCAGATTTTAAGATGCAAAGGGCCCGGGTCATTTCACCTTCGATTTCAACCATATTGATCATCGAGATGCACAGGTCTCCGGACTTAATATTGGGGTGTGACGACTTGGAATAAAGCCGTTGAGCAATTTCACAACCTTGTTCAAGAAGTTGCTGCGAGTCTTTAAAAATCGCACACGCACTGGAGTGAATCTCATTTTTATCCAGCGAGCTATGGTGGGTGAAGCGATAACCGATGAGGTTGCGAAAGGGCCTCAAGAAAATTGGGCAAAGAAGTGCCTGATCCTCCTCGGTGACTTTGAACAACTGTTTTGAAGTTTGTAGCGGTTCATTGCGAGAAGGATTCCCAACTTTAGCTAAAACAAGACCACCAATTTCTGAGGCTTCAAAATTCAGTTTCAAATTCACGGACTCTTCCTAATAAGCGCCTTTAGAAGAAGAAACTTATTTCGAGAAAAATGCGTGAGATTCTCGCAAGAATCGCCCATGATCAACCATGCGCATCGTCAGATTCCTTGCTTTTGTCGGATTGGCTATTAGCGGAACTCTACTCCTGATGAAGCTCACAGGCTCGATTTCATCGATCCGAGGGTGCGGTGGTTCGGGCGGATGTGAAAATGTCCTTGGCTCGAAGTGGTCTCAATGGTTTGGCATTCCTGTGAGTGCCTTTTCAACCCTTCTCTACGGGGGCTTGATTGTTGTGGGCTTTCGTTGGCCCAGTGCCAAAATGGTTTTTAAGGCAATTGCTGTGCTTCTCCTTTTGGCGGCTTTTTGGTTTGTGGGCCTCCAGATTTTTGCCCTTCGCTCGTTTTGCCCTTGGTGTTGTGCGACCCATCTCGTGGGGCTTTTGACGTCGGTTGCCCTCTTGCGCATGATCTCTCAACAGCAGCGAAGTCTCTCGACTGGCTTGGCAACCACCGTGGCCGTCGTTCTCTTCTTAGGAATGGTTTTAGGACAAGTCTTTGGACCTGAACCAGATTCTCATGAAGTTCTAGAGAGTCAGGCCTTTGTTCAAGACTCAGAAGCAAAGGCCGTCGCGTCTGAGATCATTGAGGGGTCTCACGAGAAAAAGAGTGATCGGGTCATCTCTTTTCAAGGCGGGGCAAAGAAATATCTTGTTTCTGATTACCCCATTCTTGGCTCCCCCGACGCCCCACATATCCTCGTCAAATACTTTGATTATACCTGCGCCTCGTGCCGCGACACGGAAGGAGATCTTGAGGCATTAATGAAAAAACATCCCGGGGACATAGCGGTTCTTGTGCTTCCCTCGCCAATTAACCGAAAATGTAACCCCTACCTAAAAGCTCAAATTCCGGATCATGAACACGCATGTGATTTAGCGAGATTAGGTCTCGCCGCTTGGCGCGCCTCCCCAGAACAATTTGAGAAAGCACACCACCTTTTGTTTTCACGCCCTGTTGTTGGCTTTGAGGAGGCTCGCCTAAAACTTGGCCAATTCATTGCTCTCGATCAACTTGATGCGGCACTCAAAGATCCTTGGGTTGAGAAAAAACTCAAAGCAAACATAGAAGACTTCCAATTACTTACCCAAAATAATCCCGCCATGCCCAAGGTCCTCATTACAGGCAGTCGCCTTCTTCAAGGAACGGCTCGAAGCACCGAGATCTTTGTGCGTGAATTAGAGAAACTTCTCGAACTGGAGTAAGAGAGAAAGACTCACTTACTAAGTGAGAGTTTTTCTAATTTGAAGATCAATCATCGCCAGAAGTTCCTCTGTGGGTTAGGCTCGGCCCGCCATGGCAGATCACAACGCAAACTGGATTTTTGGAGTTTCCGATTTTTCAATTACGGAACCTCTAGAGAATGCATCAGAGATTATTGAAAGTGGGTTAGATTTTATCGAACCAGGTCTTGCCAAAGCGGCTGCTTTGAGTTCTGAGGATTTTAAAGATGCGGCTCAACGGATTCGCACAAAAAATATCAAAGTTCAGTCGATGAATTGGGCCTTACCCCCTGATTTAAAAATCGTAGGTCCTGACGTGCAGCACGCCGCGAGTCGACGTTTTCTCGAATTGGCTCTGAAGCGAGCTGATCATCTTGGAGCCAAAGCAATTGTCTTAGGAAGTCCTGGCTCGCGATCAATTCCTGCTGGCTTTTCAGAGGTCAAAGCGCGTGAACAAATGATTGGTTTTTTGGAGTTGGCGGCTGATTTGATCGACGAAGCACACTATGGCTTAAAAATTGCCGTCGAGCATGTGAACCACACCGAAACCAATCACCTGAACACTTTTGCCTCAGCCTTTGACCTTGTTCAGGAAGTTGATCGGCCTGAAATTGGTTTAGCGGCGGATTTTTATCATTTCGCGATGGAAAACGAATCAAGTGACATCATGCTCGAAGCGGTTGATTTAATCCATGCGGTTCAACTTGCCGACCCTGATGGTCGTTGTTTTCCAAAACCAGGCAAAGTGATTCCAAAAATAGATCGATTTTTTGAAAACCTCCGAGCCATCGATTACCAAGGAGGAATCTCAGTGGAAGCGACCGTGACTGAGTCACTCAAAGCAGACTGCCAAGGTGCTGCTCAGTTTTTCCGAGAGCTTTAGGATTCAATCCTGAAGCTTCAATCGAGCGACTAAATCATATATTCGATGCCAAGGGACTCTTCGCGTTCGCGATTGAGTTTCCCACAGACGAGTTCACAGAGTTGAAAAACCGTTGGGTCTGAAACTCCATAGATGACTTTCGTTCCTTCCTTTCGTCGGGAAAGTAAAGCCGCCTGATGCATCATTTTGAGATGTTTGGAGACGACGGTTTGGCCCATCGAGGTCAATTCAACAAGTTCTCCGACGGTTCGTTCTGAATCTTTTAGCTCTTGGAGAAGTTGTAGGCGGGCACCATCGCCCATCACACGAAAAATGACAGCCAGATGAGCTAATGCTTCTGGAGTCATCTTCAGTTTCTTTTTGCTCAGACTCTCTTTTTTCTTAGGCATGACATCGACCTCTGGTAATATATGCCAATATTCCCATATTGACAATAGGGGAGTTTTTTCTCTCTATCGCTACATGCGAAAAAACCTGGTTACCACCTTTTTCTTCGCAGGGCTTTCTTTCATTGCTTTGGGAGAGCCCATGAATGGCCCGCTTCCAGAGGAACAACGAAGTATTATCCATGAGCTTGCGCAGCGTCACACGGAATTAAAGAGGAAAGTGACGCTTACCAAAAAGGGTTATACCGCAACCACAACGACTCCAAACAAAGACTTAGCTGACATGCTCAAAAAGCACGTCACGTACATGAAAAAGCGCCTTGATTCGGGGGCCATGGTTCGGCGTTGGAACCCGGCTTTCGCAGAAATGGTTGATCACTATGATGACTTAGAGGCAACCATTGAGTTGATCAAAGGTGGAGTAAAAGCCACGATTCAAGGAAAGACGCCAGAGACGATCAAGATTGCTCAAAATCACGCCAAGATTGTGACTGCTTTCACCAAGAACGGATCGGATGAACTCCATGAAGAACATCCAGCGATTTCGGATGACTCAACTCAAAATCAAACTGGGAAAGGTGGAGGTCACATGGGTAGGGGAGGAATGGGCCGTGGAGGCATGGGTCAAGGAAAAGGCCCTGGACACGCAAAAGACTAACCCGTGGCTCGAAGGGTCTTCCCGCGATCAGGGGCAACCTATTTGAGGTGATAGAAGCGGCCGTCTTCTGCACCCACTAAGAGTTCACGTTTGCCATCTTGATTTAAGTCGATGGTTGTTGGGCTGGAGGTGTGTCCCGAAATCTTGCGCTGAGCGAGAAGCCCGACATTTTTCAGGATGACCTTGTCTCCCCAAGGACCTTCATTGCGGTAAAGTTCGGCATTCGTGGAGTTTAAAAGAAGATCAAGATCTCCATCTTGATCCCAGTCGACGAGATCAATTTTTCGGCGCCCACTTTTGCCTGCATGTTGAGTATTCAAGGCGATAAAGCGCCCAGCTTCATCGACAAAGAGACGCCTCCCAGGTAGCAAACCTAGTTGCCCTTGAGCATTCTTGGTGCGTTCGAAGAAGGCGAGATAACCCTCGTGATCCAAAACGACTAAGTCAGTGAGACCATCTCGATTCCAATCCACCATGACCGGAGTGGTTCGCCACTGCGTCACAAGAGCCTTCTTGTCGGGATTCCACCAGTTCCAGGAAGGTTTGGGAGGGTCGGTTGGCCAAAGCACATTGACTTGTTGAGCTTTGCCTAAAATGGGTTTGCTTCGAGTTCCAACGTTAGGAAACCAAACTACCTTTCCCCAGATGGAATTCACCATGAGATCCGGAAGCTGATCGTGGTTCCAATCCGCCACAGAAAGAGTGGTATATCCCCACTTTGCTTCGCACGGTCCTTGAATAGACCCGTTGGAGCCCGCTTGGATATGGATGGTCTGATTATCGGATTTTAGAAGCACAGGAGCAGCCCACTTGGTCTGTTTGTGGCCACCTAGGTTTTCGAAAAAGGCGATGTTTCCCGCGGTATTTCCAGAGATGATATCCTCGTCACCATCGCCGTCCCAATCAACACCATAAGGGGTCGCGAGAGCGCCAAACTTGAGATCGTCGGCCTCTTGTTGGAAATAAACTGGTGGGAGAAAACAGGGGAGCCCGTTCTTATCAAGAAGCCCTGTATGCTCGACGAGGGCAACCCGTCCATCTTCATCCCCAACCACGAGATCTTCATCTCCGTCTCCATCCCAATCAATAGCGGTAGGGGTGATCATTTGGACGTGCATTGCTAACGGCTGGCCCTTGTGAGTGAGGCGTTTCCCAGCGGCATATTGAGGGTGAATTGCTGAGCCAATATTTTGAAAGTAAGTAAAACCATCCAAGAATTCTCCGCAGAGTAAATCGAGATCACCATCACCATCGAAATCCGCAAGGTTTGGAGAAGGCATTCCATAAACATCAATGGGTCTTTCTTCTGCTCTAAGTTGAACAGGATCTGCATAGGTCGGTTTTTGGTTATTGCCCGTATTTCGAAGAAGGTAAACCCAACCACGAAGGGGACCGTTGGTCCAATTTCCCTTGTGGTCGAATGCATTGTCCCAGCCATACTCGCCCCAAAAACCTTCACCAACAATGAGATCGTCTTGACCATCACCATCGTAGTCGGCGACTTGCCATTGTCGTGCTCTCACGTTGCCAGGGGTGGGTGTGAAACGCTCAAGATGGTAAAGAGTTTTTGGTTCACCCAAGCTTTCATCATTCCCTCTGAGTAATTGTTTTCCTGGGAGTAGAATGATGGGTTTTCCTTTGGAATAAGAGAGACGAATATTTCCATAACCACGATCGATTCGTACTGCTTTTTTAAAAACCGGCATTTTAGAACCACCTGGATTTTCAAAGAAATAGGTTCCGTTATAGGGTTTATCCGGGCAACTGACGACCAAGTCGAGGTCGCCATCTCCATCCCAATCGATGGGCATCGGCCATGCCCAAAGACCAACTCCTAAGTCGACCTTGAGTCCAGGATGATGATACTTGAGCGCTTCTAAATCTTGTCCCTGAGCAACCAAGGCGGTGATGATAAAAAACAATCGAAAGAATTTCATACGCGAAGCCTCGTAAATTAATGTACGATGTTTGTTAGAGTTTGAGCCAGACAAAGATTTGTGATTCTTCAGCAGGAATCGTCACAGTGATTTGATCAAAAATAGGATTCAGTGAAGTTGATTGAATCGTGACACCATTTTGGCCATGGGTGGCTTTTTTAATGGTTTCAAAATCATGGGTATACTCCATCTGGAAAGGAACCGCTTTGGCACTTTGGTGCCGGTTAAATTGAAAGACGATACCCAAAGGTTCGGAACGGTTTGGGAACCCTTTGCGAAGACTGGCATTCTTGGTTGCTTGTTTGATCTGACGGGGGAAATTCTTTGGCATCGTTTTGGACTCTCTAAATCGAGCTCCGCACTCTAACATCTTTTCGTCTGAGTGGGAATGCTTGGTCGAAAGGTCTTTAAAAAAGAAGACTTTCAGGTGACCCAAGATGCCTTCGTGATCAATCCCTACGGATGAGATAAAAATATCTTTGATCGGGGTTCTCCGGCGAGTGAGTAAAGGTCATCCAGTCTCCAGTTCCAATAATTTCGGTGATGCTGACTTCGCTCCAAGATGAAGTGTTTGCGAGATCGACCCCCCAAAAACGCGGTAGCTTTTTCCTACTGCCGATTTGAAAACGAGGGTGGTTTGACCGACCGCTCTATCAAATTGAACGGAAGAAATTTCAAGCTCGCCCGGCAATAAACCGGTCAACCCAATTTCACTCGGTTTGAGTGTTCCTGAAAAAAGGCCATCAATTTCTTTTTGGGTGAGAATGCCAGAATAGATGGCAACGTCGTCAAGGGACCCGTTTAATCCACGGTTTATGGTTGTGACCGACCCGGGTTGAACATTAAAGGCTCCAAGGTACTGATCAACGTCCCAGGTAGAGTCTCCAACACTTAACCCTGACGCGGAAGCGTCGATACCATAGCCATTAATGTGGACTTCTAAATCACCGACTGGATTAAAAGTTGCGGCGACAAAAAACCAAGATTCGTCCTCAGGAACTTCGGCAAAAGCAACTGCTGCATTGGAGAGTCCATTGGCTCCGTCAACACGGAAAGCCATCCGATCCGCATTGGCACCACTTTGGATAAAAAGGGATTGAACCCCCTGATTACCATTGCCACTAAAATCAAAAATACCTCGTGGATTGGTTGTCTCATCAATGTTTAGTTTCACCCAATAGGTCATTGAGAATGCCTGTGGAACATCGGAAACAATGGGTTCGATATCAACGTAGCCTTTTTCATCAAATGCCAAATTACCCTGTAGCGCAGAGGGGAAAAAGACAGCCTGTTGACCATCGTGACCTTCCGTCACAACGACTTCTTCACCGGCAGTCCCCACCGAGCTTCCTTGGTTGTCAGGAACTTCAGGTAGTTCTTCTTCAAAATCCCAGTAATGAATGAGCATAGCATCTTGGGCAGCCAGCATGGAGAATCCCCCAAAGGTAAGAATAAGAGAGAAAATGGTGGCCTTCATGATCGATCGACTGGATCGATATTATTTACTAAAATGAATCCTGCAAACAGCACTTTCTAAGGGCCTGGAGAAGTTCCCTGACTTTTGAGAGTGGGCGTGTTAGACACCATTGCAATGAGAGGGGGGCTTTTGATCCGTTTTCTATTTCTTCAGCTCTGTGTCACGAGCGTCGTTTTTGCCCAACGTCCAAATATCATTTTTGCGATGGTGGATGATTTGGGCAAAGAATGGATTTCTTGTTATGGAGCAGAAGAGATTCAGACTCCACACATTGACCAACTTGCTCAGAGTGGTTTGCGTTTTGAAAATGCCTATTCGATGCCTCAGTGCACCCCAACGCGAGCAAGCTTATTAACCGGCCAGTATCCCTTTCGGCATGGATGGGTAAACCATTGGGATGTTCCCCGTTGGGGGCGGGGATGCCATTTCGATCCGGTCGCAAACCCATCGATTGCGCGCGTGTTAAAAAATGCCGGTTACCAAACATGTGTCGCCGGCAAATGGCAGATCAACGATTTTCGGATCCAACCTCGAATCCTCAATCAACTGGGCTTTGATCAGTTTATGATGTGGACGGGATTTGAAGCCGGCAACCCTCCGAGTGCGCAACGTTATTGGGATCCCTATCTTTTTACCAAGGAAGGTTCGAAGACCTACGGCGGAGAATTTGGACCGGACCTTTGCAATAAGTTCATTTTGGATTTCATCGACCAGCAATCCAAGAATGAGCCTTTTTTTGTCTACTACCCCATGATCTTAACCCACGGACCCTTGACGACAACCCCACACCAGCCCAACGCTTCGAAAGCAGAACAATTTCGTGCGATGGTGGAGTACATGGATATTCTGATGGGGCGTATTCTCCAGAAACTTGATGCAACTGGTCTGCGTCAAAACACCATCGTTGTTTGGACGACGGACAATGGTACGGGTGGGTTTTCTAACCGGCTCAACGGGCGTCGGGTAAGTGGTGCAAAAGGAAAGACGCTGGAGAATGGAACCTGCCAGCCATTCATTGTCAGTTGCCCTGGAATTGTCCCCGAGGGTCAAACGACAGATGCTTTGACCGACTTTACGGATTTACTTCCGACTTTTGCTGAAATTGCCCAAGCCCAGTTGCCCAAGGGACATTGTCTCGATGGTCAGTCGTTGGCTTCGGTTTATTTAGGCAAGGTTCTGGATGGTCCGAGAAAATGGATCATGTCCATGGGTGGGGGACCTGGCACTTATAACGATGAGGGACGCGTGATTAATCTTCGAACCTACCGCGATCGAGTCATTCGCGATAAGCGCTACAAGCTCTATGTTGAAAACGATCGTTCGAGCGTAAAACTCGTTGATCTTAAAGAAGACCCCGATGAGCTCACGAACCGTCTCGATGACCCAGAACTTATCGAAGTACGAAAGAAGCTCGAAGCGGTTGAGAAAAGCTTCCCACCCCAAGATGCTTCTCCTCGTTACACCCCATTACCGGCTCAAAAATGGGATCTCGTTCAAAAGAATCCAGGACAGCGAGAGGGTCTTACCGGACTCCCCTCAAATCTTAGGACTAAAAATAAAAAAAAATAAGCCCTCAGCGAAAAGAAGGGGAGGATCTCATTCTCTTTTGAGGTTGTAGAATTCGAAGCAAGAGGGAAGCGGTTTGGCTCGATTGCTTGTTGGGCCCTACTTAGAGGCTTTTTGGCGTACCGAGCGTTCAGGCTGCCCACGGTTTGCGAGCTTGGGGTAATTGGCCACTTCGAGAGCGAGTTTCCTTGGGTTGTTACGAGCATCAAAAGCGGGCAGGCTATGATCATCTGTGGAGATCATCCAATTGCGTAGCCTTTTTTGGAACTCGGCGATTCGCTGCGTATGGTCCGGAGAGTCGATGAGGTTCTGAGTACAGCCGGGATCATTTTGAAGATCGTAAAACTCCTGGACGACACGGTGGCGGAACATATCAACCCGGGCTTGAATTTTCGGATCTGACTTTCCTTTTGCTTGCATGGCTTTGAAGCTTCGTCCTTCGTTGTTGTTTTTGTAGGCGAATTGGCCATCCGAGAAGGCATTAAAAATATAACCGTATTCTTTGTTTTGGATACACCTCATCGGTTTTGCTGGCCCTCCAATAGTGTAGTCAATTTGTGTGAAGACAAACTCCCGACCGCTTTGCTTTTCGCCTCGAAAGAGGGCCATGAGAGATCGGCCATCAAGTCCTGCAGGAATTGGAAGTCCAGTCGCTTCCATGAAGGTGGGAAAGAAATCGATATTGGCGACGAAGTGCTCTCGATCAACCGAATTTGGTTTGATCACTCCGGGCCCGCGCGCAAGCAGAGCAGTTTTGGTGCTCGCAAGGTAGGTATTTGCCTTCGCGAAAGGAAAAGCGGAGCCATTATCAGTGATAAAGACAACAAGTGTTTGATTCGCAAATCCTGATTGATCGAGAGCTTGCAATACTTTCCCAACCGTATCGTCGAGGCGCCGGACAGAATTATAATAGTAGGAGAGCTCTTCTCTGACCTCAGGCAAATCACTCAGATAGCTTGGGACAATGACATCTTGAGGCGAATAGATTTTGGAGGGAGTGCTCCAGAGTTTGTTTGCCTTGGCAGGGTTATGAAAAGGACGGTGAGGGTCGTGAGAATTCACCATGAAATAAAATGGTTTGTTTTCTTTCCGACAACGGCTGAGAAATTCGGAGGTGTATTCGTAATACTTTTGGGGGCTTCGACCGGCATTAAGTTCTGCGTAGTCTTGCGCAAAGTCCCACTCAAAATCTGGATCAGTTGTGGAGTGAGAAACTTTTCCAAGAACCCCTGTGAGATACCCATTTTCTTGAAAGGTGCCAAACACAGTTGGTATTTTTTTGGGAAGTTTATTAAAACCAAAGCAGCCGGAATGATGTCCGTAGAGACCGGTTGCAATAATACTCCGGCTGGGAGCGCAAATTGCCACGTTCACGTGAGCGTGATGAAAGCTCATGGATTGGGTGGCGAGTTTGCTTAAGTTGGGAGTGATGTCCTTGGGAGATCCCCCAAGGAAGGGAAGGACCTCATACCCGAGGTCATCAGCCGTGATGAGCAAAATATTGACGGGAGTCTTTTCTGCTTGCGAAACGTTC
>JALRJZ010000004.1:0-259 GCA_023261045.1 Akkermansiaceae bacterium | reverse complement strand
ACTGAGTAAGAGAAGAAGGAAGAGATGTTTCATCGTTTTTCAGTCTATTGGGTCAACTCGTTTAACCTTTGATTCTTTAAAGGGGCAGTTTGTTTTTCATTTGTTTTTTCGCTGGTGTGGGGGTCTTTGGTGGATTTGGATAGCTGGATGAAGAAGCGACTTTTGAGTTCTTTGTTGGTGGGTTTGGGAATGAGCCTTTCCGGATGCGGTGATCAAAAGGAGAGCGATGAGAAGTCGTTTGCCCTGGTCACGACAGGTG
>JALRJZ010000049.1 GCA_023261045.1 Akkermansiaceae bacterium | reverse complement strand
ACGCGTCAGGGTCGTGAACAGCTCGTTGATCAATTGGCGCAGCAGGGGATTTTCGTTTTAATTGTTGATGAGGAGGCTCGAAGCAATGGAGAGTATTTTGGTTGTTTGGTTCGCAATCAGCGGGTCGTGACCTACGCGTTGGCTCACCCTGACTACGAGACGTCGACGCAAATGCCTCAAAGTGGATGGAAATCGGGTTCTCGAGGAAAGTTGTTGCCAGGTTTATTGCAGGAGGAATTTGGGCCGCTTGACAAAGAAGGCTTTCTCGTTGATTCAGTTCCGGGTTGACTGCTGGGGCGAGAGGGTATTGGTTCCCGCCATGCAAGAGAGCGATCAGGAAACTGAAGTCGTCGATGAAGAAGTAGTCCCTGAACAAACTGTGAACGAGGGTGAGGCTTCGGAGGCTGTCGAGTTGGAGGGCAATCCCAAGGAAGACGAGAGTGACAGCGAAGAGCCCAAAGAGGCTTTGAGTCCTGAAGAAGAGGCAGCCAAGTGGAGGGAGGCGGCAATTCGAACTGCGGCAGATCTTGATAATTACCGGAAACGAATGGCTCGTGAACGAGCAGATGATCTTCGGTATGCCAAAGGGGGGTTGATCGAAGAATTGTTGCCAGTCTTTGATAATTTTTTGATGGGATTGCAGATGGCCGAGCAAGAACAGGATTCGATGATCTATAAGGGAATGGCAATGGTGAAAGGTCAGCTTGACGATTTTTTGTCAGCTCAAGGTGTCAAAGAAGTCAACAGCCAAGGGGTGTTCGATCCAAATTATCACGAAGCCGTTGCCGAAGAGTTTCAGCAAGGAGCTGAGCCTGGAGAAATCCTTTTTGTAAAACGTAAGGGCTACATGTTGCATGACCGGCTGTTGCGAGCTGCGGCGGTGATTGTCGCAAAAAGTGCTGATGAGGAACCATCTGAACCGCAAGAGGAAGAATAATGGCCCAACGTGATTACTATGAAGTCCTCGGAGTATCGAGGGATGCTTCTCAGGCAGAGATTAAGAAAGCTTACCGAAAGGCTGCAGTTCAATTTCATCCGGACAAAAATCCAGATAATCCTCAAGCTGAAGAAAAATTCAAAGAGCTAGGGCAAGCCTATGAGGTCATTGGCGACGAAGAAAAGCGGGCGGCCTATGATCGTTATGGACATGCCGCTTTTGAAGGCGGTGGAGGAGGCCGTAGAGGGGGAGGATTCCACGATCCGATGGATATTTTTAGCCAAGTGTTTGGCGGTGCAGGTGGGAGCATGTTCGATGACCTCTTCGGAGGAGGCGGCGGTCGTCGGCGAGACCCATCCGGCAAAAAGCGGGGAAGTGATCTTCGCTACGATCTTGAGATCACTCTAGAGCAAGCCGCTGAAGGTGTGGAGAAAGAGTTAGAGATTGAAAAATATGGTAGCTGCTCAAAGTGCTCTGGTTCGGGAGCAAAATCTGGAGGAGGGGGTGCCAAACCGTGCTCAACTTGCGGAGGAAGAGGTGTGGTTGGCCAACAGCGCGGAATTTTTATCCAGCAGGCGACGTGTCCCGAGTGTCGAGGAGCTGGCCAAGTGATCGCTGATCCTTGTTCAGATTGCCATGGAGAGGGGCGCAAGCAGGGGGCCGAGCGTGTTAAGATTAGGATCCCAGCTGGAGTTGACGACGGAACTCGTCTTCGTTCAACGGGTAAAGGAGACGCTGGATTAAGAGGGGGGCCTGCCGGGGATCTGTATGTTTTTCTTTCTCTGCAACCTCACGATGTTTTTCAGCGAGACGACGATGATCTCTACTGTGAGGTACCCTTGCCATTCTCTACGGCGGCCCTTGGAGGTGAACTTGAGGTGCCCACGTTGACAGGAAGAGCGACAATGAAGATTCCTGCCGGGACACAGGGCGGGACAACATTCCGCCTGCGAGACCGTGGGATGACCTCTTTATCCAGTGGGAGAAAGGGTGATCTTCATGTCGAAGTACAAGTTGAAGTGCCCACAAAACTGAACTCTGATCAAAAAGAAAAACTCAAAGAGTTTACGGAATCGATCGGAGAGAAAAACTCTCCAATGCAAGAATCGTTTTTTGAGAAAGCCAAACGGTTCTTTGATCTTTAAGATCGAACCATGGACCGTTTCTTTTTGCCAAGTGATTCGTGGGTGGGACCAGTCATACTCCGTGGAGCAGAGGCTCACCATTGCCGGCGAGTCATGAGAAAGAGAGAAGGGGATCAAATTGAGATTTTTGATGGGAAGGGGCGTCTTGGACAAGCTGTTATTTCTCAGATCGGGTCCCAGGATGTGGCTCTTGATCTCATCGATTCATCGAGCTCTACCCCTTTAGATCCCATGCTAGAAATTGCGGTGGGTATTCCCAAGGGCAAAACCTTTGATTTAATTATTCAAAAAGCGGTGGAGATGGGCGTTGCTTGTATCCAGCCCCTTGTGACAGATCAGGGTAATGTGCGTATTAATGATCAAGGCCACGAATCAAAACACGAAAAGTGGCAAAGAACGGCATTAGAAGCGTGCAAGCAGTGCGGGCAGAATTATCTGCCAGAAGTTCATCCAGCAAAGGAGCTTTCCAAGTGGCTTCACCAAACAGGTCGAGAAATGAAGCTTGTCGGAGCCTTGCAAAAAGGGGCAAAGCCACTCCGAGAATACCTTGATACGTCTCAGAGGCCTCAGAGTGTGAGCATGCTCATTGGTCCTGAGGGGGACTTTTCGACTCGGGAATATCAGGCGATCCAAGAAGCTGGTTTTTTACCCGTTCATCTGGGTGATTTGGTTTTGCGAACAGAGACAGCTGTTTTTGCCATGGTCGCTTCCGTCAGATATCAGTTTTCATGAGCGCGAGATCTGTGAAACTTGTCTTACTTGTTTTGACGGGAGTTCTGTTTGTCTCTTGTTCCCCGCAAACGGTTTCGAGCTACCGTTTTCGACCTCTTGGCTATTACGCAACGGCTCCCGAGCAAACAAAGATCGTGGTTTCTCTCTGGGATCAGAAAGCTTGGTTGCTTGGAAAAGAAGGGAGGGTCATTTTGGAAACCGATGTTTCAACAGGAGTGCCGGGCTTTGAGACTCCTGAGGGCGTCTTTCCGGTTTTGGAACGTCTTCGAGCCAAACGTTCAAATCGTTATGGGAAATATGTCACGATTGAGAGTCGAGAAGTTGTGATTGAAAAATCATGGGAGCACAAAGGTCCGGTTCCTCCTGGGACAGAATATGAAGGAATCCTCATGCCCCATTGGATGCGTCTCACTTGGGATGGGGTGGGAATGCACGAAGGAAAATTTAGAAAAAGGTATCGCTCTAGTTTTGGGTGTATTCGGGTGCATCCGAGAGCTCAGGAGAGAATATTCAACAAGACCATGGTTGGGACAGAGGTTGAGGTCGTTGCTGAAAGTTTAATAGAAAAGTATTCTTGGTGATCTCCTAAAGCATTTGTTCGAGAAGTTTTCTAATGGGGCTTGCGATGGGTAAGCGAGAGAGCTGATTGATCGGGTGGTAAACTTCTCCCTCTTGAAGAGAAGCTGGTTTTTGGTGGTAGAGGTAAAGGGTCACTCGATAGTGAGTGATGGAGTAGCGTGAGACCTTGATGGGCTTGAGGTGGGCGTATTCCGACTCCTTTCTCAGAGGGAAATGCCAAAACCCTTTGCGCCGAGTATCGGTTCCCTGGGCAAGGAGAACCTTTTGGCCGATCTGGTGAAAAAAAGCGTGTTCCTCGATAGAGATCGTTTTTTTTCTCGGTTTCTTAATTGGAAGTAATTCAGGTTGCTTAGATAGGCAGAAACTTCTAATCGGACAGTGGTGACAGTGAGGGGTTTGCGGTGAACAAAGGGTTTGTCCAAGCTCCATGATCGCAGAGTTAAAAAGGCGTGGTGCGTGCTTATCGAGCAGCATGGTCGCTTTTTGCCAGAGAAACTTTTGACCAGCGGAGGAGTCGATGGGTCGATGGCTGTCAAAGAGACGGCTGATGACCCGAGCAATATTGCTATCAACAATGGGGGAGGGTTGATTAAAGGCGAAAGAGCTTACAGCACCTGCAGTGTAGCGGCCAACCCCGGGAAGAGCTTCGAGTGACTGAGTATCCACCGGAAATTGACCTCCATATTCTTTGAGGATCTGCTGCGCTGTTTTTTGCAGGTTGCGAACCCGGTTGTAGTAGCCAAGACCTTCCCATGCCTTCAAGATAGTTGGTTCAGCGGCTTTTGCGATGGATTCAAGGTTGGGGAATTCTTCTAAAAAACGCTCGAATCTCCGATTTGAAATGACCGAGGAGACAGTCGTTTGCTGGAGCATAATCTCGGAAACCAAAATGGCCCATGGATCCTGTGTTTGGCGCCACGGATAATCCTTTCCATTGTGAGCGAACCACTCAGAAAGCTTGGACCTCAAGAGTTCGACGCCATCTTCGGGGTGTTGAGTTGGTTCCGGTTTTCCCATTGGTGAGGGGAGCCTATGTCAGAGGATCAGGCTTTCCAGAACAAAGGGGATTATGCCATCGTGATCACGCGATGGCGCTGACAAGTTACACGGCTGGTTTGTCGATGAACCAGGTTGATATTCTGAGAGATTTATTAGATCGTTACGGATTCGATTTTTCAGCGAAAGATTACGCCTTTTTTGCAGCGACGAAAGGCAAGCTGCATGTCACGGCCTACGAGAAAGGGCCCAAGGTTCTTGTTCAGGGAAAAGAGACTGAAGATTTTGTGCGTTTTCTCTTAGAGCCTGAAGTGCTAGGTGAGGCAAAACTTGGTTATGAAGAAGTGTGGAATGCAGAAATGTTTGAACCACATTTCGGTATCGATGAAAGTGGGAAAGGCGACCTTTTTGGGCCACTGGTAATCGCAGGGGTCTATACCAATGAGCACTCAACACGCCAGTTGATGGATGCGGGGATTATGGACAGTAAACGTATTTCATCTGCAAAACGGATCAAGGAACTCGCAACAGTGATCAGGCAACACGTCGGAGATGGCTTCAAGGTGATCCGGTGGGCTCCCCAAAAATACAATGATCTTTATCAACAAATGGGGAATGTGAATCGGATGCTTGCGAGAGGGCATGCCCGCGCGATTCAAGATCTTCACCGTCGCTATCCATCGTGTCCTAGAGCACTCTGTGATCAGTTTAGTCGATCTGGTTTGATTCAAAAGGAATTAAAGAGGATGAACTTGAGCTTAACGCTCGACGAAAGAACCAAGGCTGAAAGTGATCTAGCGGTTGCGGCAGCATCGATTTTAGCTCGCGAAAGCTTTCTTGATTGGATCGAAAAGGTATCGCAACGAACAGGGGTTGATGTTCCTCTGGGTGCAGGAGCTAGAACGACGGAAGCTGCTCGTGAATTTGCAAATCAATATGGACCAGATTGCTTGCAAGATCTTGTGAAGGCTCATTTTAGAAATCTTGAAGACCTCTAAAAAGCGAAGAGTTCATGAACTCAAATAGATCTGCCAATTTTGACAAAGAATTTGACGGGGATACACCCCAGAGGCTTCTATTGCGGAAGCAGTAACGGATTTCATGGCGAACTTTACAAAAAAAGAAATCATTCAAGAAGTCAGCGACCGGCTCGGCGTCACTCAGGCGCATTCGTCTGAAATGTTTCACCTTGTTTTGGATATTATCACCAGAGAATTGGCCAACGCGAATAATGTCGTTGTGCGTGATTTTGGAACATTCGAGACGAAAGTCGCTAAAGGCCGCCCGGGTCGAAACCCTAAAGATCCTGATAGAACAATACCGATTCCTGATCGTGCTGTGGTGAAGTTTATTGTTGGGAAGGCTCTTAAAGAGAAAGTGGCACGAACTCTTCCAGAAATTAAAGCGCGAGGGAAAAGGGGATGATTAGGGTTGTTTTGTTTTTCATTGGAGTGCTCTGCGTGGTGGGTTTGAGCTCCTGTGGCTCTGGTGGTTACGATGGATACCAGACCAGAGGGTATACCATTAAAGGAAAGTATTACCAACCGATGTCAGTCAAAGAGGCCCTGCGTTATGAAGAAGTAGGCATTGCTTCTTGGTATGATGAGAGCCGTTTTTTTGGTTTTGTTCGAGGAGACTCTTCTTTAGGCGAAAAAGTAGGTCGGTTTGATATTTCTGGCGCTCACAAAACTTTGCCGATTCCGTGTAGGGTGAAGGTGACAAATCTTGAAAATGGAAAATCCCTCAAGATGAGGCTCAATGACCGAGGGCCTTTTATTGAAGGGCGCATTATTGATGTGACACCTCGTGCAGCCTCAAAGCTCGGATTTAAAGAAAAGGGCCTGACGACCGTAAAAGTTGAGGTTTTGAGCGTGGGTGATGGCCGTCATAAGCGCCGAGCGCCTTGGATCGCAAGCTGGTTGTTTTAGGAAACGCTTGCTTGAGACTTACGAACTTTCACTCCAATCTACGCGACGATGCTGCGCTCCCTCATGACAATCTCTGGGTTCACCTTGATGAGCCGGGTTTTAGGGGTAGCTCGTGATGTTTTGATTGCCCGTTTTTTAGGCACCGGGGTGGTGGCCGATGCCTTCTTTGCCGCTTTTCGGTTCCCAAACATGTTTCGCAGAATCTTTGGCGAGGGAGCTTTTAATTCAGCTTTTGTGCCCCTATTTGGAAAGCGGGTGGCAGAGGATGGAAGGTTTTCGGCAATGCAATTTGCCAATAACGCATTTTCTTTCCTCTTTGTCGTTCTCGGTCTTTTGACCCTGCTTTTGATTCCGGTGATGTCGGCGCTGATGCTTGTCGTGGTTCCGGGGTTTTTACCTAAATTTGATCAACCTCTTTCTGAAACCTCAACCGAGTTTAGGATTCCGCTTCGGGGAGCCAGAAGTGTCTATTTCGAAGAGGTCGAAGAACTGAAACTTTCTGATTTGCGCCTTGTTGAGCGAGGGGACCCTGGTGTGACCGAAGTTCTAGGTGAAGTGTTTGGAGGAGAAACGCAGGCACAGGGTGCCACTCGAGAGCTTCCAGAGTTTAACGGGTCTCATCAGGAGAGTTTTTCAATTCCCCTCGGGGCTTCTCATTCCTATGCCGTCATTGAAGGAAAGGTTGAGGGCAGCGGAGCATTGAAGATTTATCGCAACGACCCTCGCGCGTTTGATCTGACCGTCACGCTTTCCAAGATTACTTTCGTTTATTTGATGTGTATGGCCTTAGTGGCCCATTTGAGTGGAGTGCTTACCACCTTAAAGAAATTTGCGGCCCCTGCTTTTTCTCCGGTGCTCTTAAATCTCGTTTTTCTCATTGGCTTAATTGCGGTCGTGCAGCACGTCCAGTGGAAGGGGGTGGCGTTGGCTTGGTGTGTCGCCATTGGGGGAGTGGTGCAGTTGTTGGTGCTTTGGTGGGTGTGTCGACGTGCACGGATTCCTGTTTCACTGCATAAACCTCGCTTTGATGATGGGATTAAACGTCTCCTAGTTCTCATGGGGCCGGGGGTGATTGCTGCGGGTATTCAGCAAATCAATCTCCTAGTCGGAGGCATCATTGCTTCCTTTCAAGACGGGGCGATTTCATTTATTTACTATGCGGACCGTATTTACCAACTCCCTCTTGGGATGATTGGAATTGCTTTCGGAATGGTTCTTCTCCCTGAGATTACACGTCTCTTAAACACGAACAGAGAACAGAGTGCGAAGGAGACAATGGTCAAAGCTCTCGAATTCGCGATGTTAATGACGATTCCTGCGACCATTGCCCTAATGGTCATCCCGATTGAGATCATTTCATTGATTTTTGAAAGGGGGACTTTTGTCTTGGAGGACTCGGTCAAAACGGGGCATGCCTTGGCGGCTTTTGCCGTTGGTTTGCCCGGTTATGTGTTAATTAAAGTCCTGCAACCTGGCTATTTTGCTCGAGAGGACACGAAATCACCGATGAAGATGGCTGGGGTCACGGTTGCGGTGAATATCGTTTGTAGTTTGCTTCTTTTTCCTTTTATCGGGCATGTGGGAATTGCCATCGCAACCTCCATTGCTGCTTGGGTCAATGTGATCCTTCTCTGGGTGGGATTAAACGGGTTTGTTCAATTACAGCGCGAAAACTGGTTTCGTTTAGGAGGGATGGTTCTTGCGTCATTCTTGATGGCCGTTGGTTTGCTCGCTGCAAAATACTTCCTTGTCGATTGGTTGAGTGGACTTTTTTGGCAAAAGTTGGTGTCTACTGGATTATTGATTGGGGTCGGGGGCTCAATCTACGCCTTAGGTGTCCTTCTTTTGAAAGTCACTAATGTGGGAGAGCTTAAAGCTGCTTTGAGAAGGTAGAGCACTCTTTAGAGAGAGGGATTCTTTGCTAAAGGGTATTTTTACAAGATTCTTCCCGACATACCGTTGACCTTCTCTCTCACGGAGAGTAAGGAGTGCGCAGTTATGAAAGATCCCATTACTGTCTCGATCACGGGAGCGGCCGGCCAGATTGGTTATGCCCTTCTTTTTCGTATTGCTTCCGGCTCCATGTTTGGCCCAGATCAACCAGTGAAGTTACGTCTCATTGAGATTGAGCCTGCGATGGGAGCGCTCGAAGGAACAGTGATGGAGCTCGATGACTGCGCGTTTCCGCTTCTTAACGAAATCGTGCCAACCTGTGACTTAAATGAGGGATTTCGAGGAACAGATTGGGCTCTTCTTGTAGGCTCTGTGCCACGGAAGGCCGGGATGGAACGAAATGACCTTCTTGGAATTAATGGAAAGATCTTTACGGGTCAGGGGCAGGCAATTGCGGCCAATGCGGCTTCTGGAGTGAGAACTCTTGTTGTTGGAAATCCATGCAATACCAATTGTCTCATCGCGATGAATAACGCTGCGGGAGTACCTAAAGAAAACTTCTTTGCGATGACTCGCTTGGACGAAAATCGTGCTAAGAGTCAGCTTGCAGCTAAGGCAGGTGTTCACAGCGGGGATGTGACTAATCTCTGTATTTGGGGGAATCATTCAGCAACCCAATATCCCGATTTTACGAATGCTCGCATCAAAGGTAAGCCAGTTAGTGATGTGATTTCTGATCGCCAGTGGCTCGAAGGAGAGTTCATCGCCACTGTTCAGCAGCGCGGTGCAGCGATTATCAAGGCTCGAGGAGCAAGTTCTGCGGCCTCTGCGGCCAATGGCGTTGTTGATACTGTTCGGTCTCTGACGACACCGACCCCAGAGGGAGATTGGACAAGCGTTGCTGTCTGTTCTGATGGCTCCTATGGGATTCCGGAGGGGCTGATTGCTTCGATGCCAATCCGCACGGATGGCCAGACATGGGAGGTTGTCCAAGGAGTCGAGCTTGATGAGTTTTCTCGTGCGAAGGTTGATGCCTCGGTTGCCGAACTTTCCGAAGAGCGGGAAGCTGTTTCAGATCTCATTCCTTCATAAGCATTGGCTGGCATGGCATCACCCCTTGTAATTGCAGGAAGAGAGTTTCAATCCCGCTTGATGCTTGGGACTGGGAAATTTGCTTCCAATGAATTGATGAGTGATGCCCTTGAGGCGAGCGGTGCTGAGATTGTGACTGTTGCTCTCAGGCGAGCCGACTTATCGGGAAAAGATGATCCTTTTGCAAATATCCTCGAGTTTATCGACTCTGAAAAATACCTCCTCTTGCCCAATACCAGTGGGGCAATGAATGCTCAGGAAGCGGTGCGTCTAGCTCGACTGGCAGAAGCAGCTGGGTTGCCAAAGTGGATTAAACTAGAGATTCATCCAGATCCTACCTACTTACTCCCCGATCCCATTGAGACTCTCAAGGCAGCTGAACTGCTAGTAAAAGAAGGTTTTGTTGTCCTCCCATACATCAACGCAGATCCTGTTTTGGCGAAGCGTCTCCAGGAGGTTGGAACCTCGACAGTGATGCCATTGGGAGCGCCGATCGGGACTAATCAGGGGTTGTCAACTCGCGACCAAATTCAGATCATTATCGATCAAGCTCAAGTGCCCGTCGTTGTTGATGCTGGAATTGGTGCCCCCAGCCATGCTGCCGAGGCGATGGAAATGGGTGCGAGTGCGGTCTTGGTCAATACCGCAATTGCGATTGCTCCGAATCCGTGTTCGATGGCTCGAGCCTTTCGGATGGGGGTGGAAGCTGGACGTTTGGCTTATCAAACGGGCATCTCTGAGGTTATCGATCAGGCGTCGGCCACAAGCCCGTTGACCGGTTTCTTAAATCAGTAAACTCCCTTGAGATTGGAGAGAGTTTCTTTTTCGTCTTGTTAGAAAGAAACGAACTTTCTCCGTGATTTCTTTTGTCCATTTTTAAAATCTCTTTTAGATTGTTGGCGAAGAAACGTTAGGTTTTTCAACGCAGTATTTTTATGTCGCCCCTTCCTAATTCTGAGCAAGGCGTTTCGGCCGCGAGGATTCTCGTGACTGCCGCTAGTTTGGTTGTGCTCGTGGCGGGCCTTAAGTTGGCGCAGTCATTTTTTGTTCCTGTTTTGTTGGCGTGCTTTATTGCGACCATTAGCTTTCCAATCACATCATGGTTACGTCGTCATCGAGTTCCTCGATTCTTTGCCGTGCTTCTGACCGTCATTGTTGATTTCGCCTTTTTGACAGGAATCATCTTGATTGTAACAACCTTGATTGGTGACCTCGATGCCAAGTGGGAAGATAAGTATTATCCTGCGATGAACACAAAGACTGCCGAAGTTTCTCAGAGTGCGGTTAATCTACTGGAGCGCTTTAACATTCCTGATGCGGATGAGAAAGTGCGGCAGTATACAGCCAATCTTACACAACAGGTCGCAGATGGAATTGTTCAGGCGACAAAGGATGTCGCTTTTAAAGTCTTTTCATTTTTTGGGTCAACCTTGCTGATCCTCATTCTAACGGTCTTTATGCTGAGTGAAGCCCGCATGTTTGGCCGACGTGTGCAGGCGATTTTAGAGGCAAGGGGTCCCAATCTTGATCGCTTCTTGAGCGCCACTGCTGATATTCAGAAGTATTTGGGAATGAAAACCTTGATTAGTCTCGCAACTGGTTTTTTGGCGGGCTTTCTTTGTTGGGCTGCTGGGCTCGACTTCTTTGTTTTGTGGGGGATCTTAGCTTTTGCGCTGAATTTTATTCCGGTTTTAGGCTCAATTATTGCGGGGATTCCTCCGCTTTTGCTCGCCTTTCTTGTTGCGGGTGGGCCGAGCGCGATTGCGGTAGGGATCGGCTACGTGTCCATTAATTTTTTCCTGGGTAACTTTCTCGAGCCAATGTTGATGGGCAGAAGGTTTGGTCTATCGACTTTGGTTGTCATTATCTCGGTTCTCTTTTGGGGGTTTATTTGGGGTCCAGTTGGAATGTTGCTGGCGGTGCCCCTTACGATGGTCTTGAAGGTCATGCTCGATAATACTGATGAGCTTCGTTGGATCGCGGTGGCTATTACAAAAGAAAAGCGCCACCCCATCCTCGAGCCAGAGGATGACGAGGACGAAAATACAAGAAACACGTATTCGATCTAAGGTTGGCCCCTCTAGCGGGTGCTTGGATTTGGTTCTACAAGAGGGCGAACTCAGAGAATACACCTTATTAAGGGAGTGCTTGGCTATTGAGCCTCCGAGATTGTCTTCTAGAGTAGAGTAGTTACTCTTTTGCTGTGCGTATGACAGGGATTCAAAAATTGGCTTTAGCCTCACTTGCGTTTTTGATTCTGTTAATTTTTGCGGGGGCGATTGTTCGAGTCACCGGTTCCGGATTAGGCTGTCCTGATTGGCCCACTTGCTGGGGAGAAATCATTCCGCCGACAAGCGTCGAAGAGGTTGATTTTAAAAAGCTCGAGAGCCGATTGGATCGCTACAAGCGCTCTGCCGAACGTTTTGGAAGAGATCCAAATGAGATTACACTCGAGAAGTTACGGGAGGAATATGATCCTTTGCAGACTTGGATTGAATTCTCCAATCGCCTTTTGGCCTTTCCCGTTGCAATCTCGACGTTTTCTTTAATGGTTTTGTGCCTCTGGCAGGGGAGGTTTCGAAAGCTTGGGATCAGTGCTTTTCTGATTGTGATTCTCAATGCTCTCTTCGGAATTGTGGTGGTGGCAAGTGGGCTTCACACCGGCGTAGTGACAGTGCACATGGCCTTAGCTTTTGCGCTCCTTTTTGTCCTGACCTACTTGGTGTGGGCGGGAGGGGCAGAGGGCAATTCACGCCCTCGGATTGCTGGAGCCCAAGGAGGATTGGTGATGTTGATGTTAATCTGTGTCATGGCTGAGTGGGCGTTAGGCTCTCAGATTCGCGAAATGACTGATCAGCTCATGTTGGAGTATGGGGTCGAGACACGAGGGGATTGGATCGATCAAATTTCAGAATCTTGGATTTATCTCGTTCATCGAAGTTTTTCTTGGTCAATTTTAATTCTCGCTTTGCTTTTAGGGCGCAAGGTGCGATGGGCGGGCTTGGTTCCTCGTTTAGTGTTGAGTGTTGTAGGTTCTTTGATGGTGATGGGAGTGATCCTGTCTCAGTCCGGAATTCATGCGATCGTTCAAGTTCTCCATGTCGGAATGGCAGGCATTTTGGTGAGCGCCGTTTATTATTGGTGGCTAGCTTCTGAGCGTAAAATGATGGGAGGGGAGGGTGACTGAGGGTGAACTTTTGCGGCGTAAGACTTTTCTTTGTGAAAACTTCCGAGCCGTCCCAGCAGGAATCATTGAGACGCTAAGCACGACGTTTTCGATTCTGATTGCGAATCGGGTGTTTCAGGCAGGCGATATGGCGAAGGCCACTCTAGTGGCTCTCCCTAGTCTGGGGCTTCTCTTAAGTTTGTTTATTGTTCAGGCAGTTCGGCGGAGTGGTCTTTCCGCAAATTCGATGCTTGCCTCGATTTTTGCGCTTTCAGGGGTTGGTTTTACGATCAGTTCATTTGCCCGAGATCGCTTTGATATCTATCTTTTTGGAATGGTGATTGCACTGATCACCTTGACTCTCAATCTTCCTCTTTTTTCGCAAATCTACCGAAGGCATTATCCTGATGAAATTCGAGGTCGTCTCTTTTCTCAGACTGCTTTTTTACGAAAGTTTTTTGCGATTGGTGCGGCATTTGTCTTTGGGTGGCTCTTAACTCAATCTCTCGATTATTACCCCTTTGTTTTGAGGGTCTATGCGGCCGCGTCGTTTTTAAGTGCCGGGCTCGTGATGGCGATGGATAAGGTCAATCTCAGCCGGTCAACACGGGTGAAGCTCTTTGATGCCTTTCGGCATACCAATCAGGATCATCGTTTTCGCAAGTTGTTGATTTCTTGGATGATTTTAGGAACAGGGAACCTACTCGCTTTTTCGCTTTTCGTAGAATACTTAACAAACCAAGAGTATGGGTTTCATCTGAGTGAAGGGAAAGTGAGTGTGATTACTACAGTAATTCCTGAGACACTCTTCTTTGTTTTTATTCTCGTATGGGGTCGTCTTTTTGACCGCCTAGACTTCTATGTCCTTAGGTGCTTGATCAATGTCTTCTTCGGATTAGGGATTCTTTTTTATTACTTAGGCAGTGAGATGTGGGCGCTTTATTTAGGAATTGCCCTCCATGGAGTCGCTCGCGCTGGGGGCAATGTCGCTTGGAGCCTTTGGGTGACAAAATTTGCGGATGCGGAGCATGTGGCTGAATATATGAGCGTTCATACCTTTTTAACCGGATGCCGCGGTGTTATTGCTCCCTTTATTGCCTTTCAACTTGCTTCTTGGTTGGGACCAGGATGGGTGGGGTCAATCGGAGGGGCATTGATCTTTATCGCAACATTAATGTTGATTCCGGCGATTAAAACTCGGCATCAGGACTTGCCAGATCCCAATTGATGAGTAGTATCCGGCCCGTCCACTCAGAAGCCCTAGCGCTCTGAAGGCTAAGCCACCTTAGCTCAGTTGGTAGAGCTACTGATTTGTAATCAGTAGGTCGTCGGTTCGAGTCCGACAGGTGGCTCCATTTTTTGGTCCTACGGTTTGTTAAATCGTAGGGCCGCCTTTTTTTAGGATTCTACCGAATCAAGTTCAGTTTTCCCTAGAGGCGAAAATTGAGCACCGGCAATAACTCTTAGAGAAAGATCTTTTTGCCGTCATTTTTGGCGCTCT
>JALRJZ010000048.1 GCA_023261045.1 Akkermansiaceae bacterium | reverse complement strand
ACACGAATGGTGTGCACACCGATGATTTCTTGGTTCGCTATCCTGAGTTCTCTCTTTTTGAAGAGCATCATTTTTCTCAAAACATCGGCGCAGCAAAACCTCATCCAGAGTTTTATCAGAAGGCAATAGACACGTATCAGCTCACCGCTTCAGAAACCATCTATCTCGACGATCTTGCTGCCAACATTGCCACGGGTGAGGAATTTGGATTCCGCTCATGGCAGTATGATGCTCAACATCATCAAGAATGCCTTGCGTGGCTCGACACCATTCTCTGAGTTAGCACTTGATTTAAAGTGGCATGCTCGACCGGTGAACTTCTTCCCTCCGCTGCTCGAGAGTCCCTTTAGTGACCCCAAGTCGCTCGATTGCTCCGATCTTTCTCACCAATTCGTGCGCTTCTCCTTTTCCTGAGAGAAACTCACGATACCACCTGACCAGTCGCTCTGCTTGTCGCTGATTCTCTTCTAGTAATTCAACGCGGAAGACTCTGAGACCGGCCGCAACGAGCTCGTCGACACTCCCTGCACCAGTCTGTGCTCTTCCATTAAAGAGGGTGTTACGACATCCCACATCAGCTTTAAGAATATGCAATTGCCCAATACGGTCTCGCAACTCGACCTGATGCCTTTCACAAGGCTTCCCACAATTCTTAATACTCGTCCCCTCACTTAAGAACGTACAAAACACACAATGCTCCATATGAAACATCGGCATATGTTGATGAAGCGTGAGTTCAAACCAATCTTGAGGGCAGGACCCCGCCAAATCAACGACCTGCTTTTCGTTAAGATCGTAGGAAATTGTTAAGTTTTGAAACCCACCGTGCTGCATGAGTAGGCGAGCGGTCACTGGATTGGCCACATTCAAAGAAAAATCTGCAACTCGAGCGATCCCTCTCTCATGGAAGTATTGGACTGCTCCAAGATTACGCACCAAAACCCCATCAGGTTCCGCTTTTTCAATCATTTTAAAAAAAGCAGTTTCCTTAGGTTTTTGAATTCTCGGAGTCACTAAATAAATCGGAACATCCTCAGCACGGGCCTGTTTGACGGCTTCTCGGTATTCTCTGAGATCCTCAAAATCACAATAGATCATTTGGGCTCCTCCTCGAATCGCCCCTTCTAGCTGATCAAACGACCGACAAAGAACGCGAAGATGAGGGAGAGACTGATTCAGCTCTACTGGCTTGGGCAACAACCGAGATAACGCTTCCGTTCCGGAATGAACCACTCGCTGAACTGCAAGATCGGAGACCAAACGGCGCCTCAAGCGATTTAATTCTCCGAGAGGAATCATCACCTGCCCCTGGACTTGGTTGTCAACTCGATCCAATTGATAGCGTGTACCTCCTAAACGGCTTAACTGAGCTTCGAGAATCTCTGTGGACAAGGCATGTTGAACTGCTTTTTCCAATAACACCTCACTTTTGACGGATTTGCCTCTGCTTTCTAAGCATAAAGCTTCGCCAACCGTGCCGGTCACCTTAATGATTAGTTTTTCTCCCTTTTGCTCTAAGCGCTTCGCTTTCCAAGTCTGTTTAATCGCCTTCTGAAGAGTAGGATCACTTGTTTTCCAAATTCCTTGCCCAGGTTGGACCTTTCGCCAATCGATTTGGCAGCGACGATCAAAATAGAGGCGCTTCGCTTCCACTTTCCAAACAGATCCACCTTGCTCTTTGTTGCGATCTTCACCCGCATCAAAAACAAAACCATCTCCAATTTTTACGGCAAGCTCTTGCTCATTGAGCTCTATCCAACCTTCACCAACGTTGGAGACCACCCCAACAAAAGCACCCCGCTTCTTTGCCCACTTACCATGAGTAAGGCGGGGGTGATTCGTGCCCTCCAACCAACCAGTGGACAATCCTCGTGAGAACATCATCTCAAGAGCATACCGATCCTCTTGCGTGATCGTCACCTCATCCAGAGCTTTACGATAGACTCGTGTCACTGCTGCAACGTATTCCGGTGATTTTAAACGGCCTTCGATTTTAAAACTCATTACCCCTGCTTTCACCAACTGAGGAATGACATCGACAGCTGCCAAGTCTTGCGGACTCAAAAGGTAGCGCACATCCCCCATCGGCCTGGTCTGACCATCGACCACTAGCTCATAAGGCAGACGACATGCTTGAGCACATTCTCCTCGGTTCGCTGAGCGCTGGCCAAGGCTCTCGGAGGTCAAGCACTGCCCCGAGTATGCGACACACAAAGCACCGTGGACAAAGACTTCTAGAGGAACTTCGCCCTCCTCTTGAACTCTCCTAATATCGTCTACTGACATTTCTCTCGCCAAGACAGCTCGGTCGAGATCCAGAAATCCATGAACAAATTCTAAACCCTCAGCGGAGGTAATGGTCATCTGGGTCGAAGCATGAATCTCCATTTCTGGAGCAATTTCTTGCACGAGTTTGGCCACCCCCAGATCCTGAACAATCACGGCATCAACACCCGCTCGAGCAATCTCCTCAATTTGCTTGATCGCGGCTTCTAATTCGTCCGCAAAAACAAGAGTATTGAAGGCGGCGAACCCCTTAACCCCATGCCGATGAAGAAAGAGCATGAGCTCAGGAAGGTCCGAATCGGTAAAATTATCAGCCCTCATCCGAGCATTAAAATGAGGCAGGCCAAAATAAATTGCATCGGCTCCGTTGGCGACAGCCGCCCTCGCACAATCCCAATTCCCAGCTGGCGCCAAAAGTTCGGTCACGGCCGCAGTCTATCTATCTTCAAGCTTACTGGCAACAATTGGGGCACAATCTCGCTTCATCTTTCTAACGACTTAGGTAACCTAAGCTTCATGGCGATTGTTCTTTGCACCCTTTTTTCTCTGCTTTTTTTCCTGTCTCACAGAGTAAGCTTGGGCGAAGAACCGATCACTCGGATCGCCTGTGGCTCTTGTTATCGACCAAAAAATGATCAAGGAATTTTCAAAACGATTCTCAAAGAAGAGCCAAACCTCTTCCTCTTTATGGGGGACAATATTTATGCGGACACCGATGACATGAGCGTTTTGGAGAAAAAATATAACGAACTCCTCAAACAGCCCGATTACGAATCTTTCGCCCAAAAAATCCCGATCTTAGCAACCTGGGATGATCACGATTATGGGTTCAATGACTCCGGTCGTGAGTTCTCTAAAAAAAACGAATCCCAAAAGATCTTTCTCGATAGCTTCCGTTTTCCAAAAAATCACGCAGCACGCCTCTCTGGTGGTGTTTATCACTCGGCCATTCTCGGGCCAAAGAGCAAACGGGTTCACATTATCCTTCTTGATACCCGCTTTTTTCGGAGCGCTCTGATGACCAAGAAAATCAATGGTCGAAAAACGATTCTGCCCTCACTCGAACCAACGAGCACGATGCTGGGAGAAGAACAATGGAAATGGCTTACCGAGGAGCTTGCAAAGCCTGCAGAACTTCGCCTCATTGTCTCTTCTATTCAATTCATTGCCACCTCCCACCGCTTCGAAAAATGGGCGAACATGCCAAAGGAGCGGTTACGCTTTTTAACCCTTCTTCAAAAGAGCAAGGCCATCCCTACCGTCTTACTAAGCGGTGATCGCCATCTTGCAGAGGTTGCGCGCCTCACTAGGGAAGAAACCGATCTTACTTTTGATCTCTACGAAATGACAAGTAGTGGAATGACTCATGCAGGAGGACCCGATGATGCATCACCCTCACAAATCAAGGGGACCTATTTTAGAGGCATTAACTTTGGCCTCATTGAAATTGATTGGAGCAAGAGCAAACCTAATCTCACTTTCAATATCAAAGACATCGATGGAAAAACGATGAGTTCTACCGAAGTGGACTTTTAAACAGGAGCGACGACACTCCGCAATCTACCATCAGAGAAACTCTAATTGATCTTGCTCGGAGGTAAATTTGATCCCAACCCCAAGGAGCCTCACCGATTTCCCCTGACCTCGATTCCACGCTATACGAAGGAGATCCACAAAAACCATTTCATCAATCTGTGAGCCACTTTTCTCTGCAGTGGTTTGACTAAAATCCTCAAACTTTAGCTTAATGAACCGAGATTTAATTCTCTGGTCTTTGTGTGTCGCTACCGATTTTTGAACTTCTTCCATTAAACCCCTGAGAATTTGGATTAACCACTCCACATCATGAATGTTTTCTCGGAAGGTCTTTTCCTTACTTAAGGATTTTCTGATCCGGTCGACCAAGACTTCGCGATCATCTCGCCCACGACAACGGTCATACAACTCTAGCCCCCAGCGCCCAAGATGCCCTACGAGCTCTGCTTTGGCATATTTTTGTAGATCTCCGCAGGTTTGCACTCCCATCTTCGCTAGCGTGCTTAGGCCACGCTGACCCACTCCAGGGATTTTCCCAATCCGCAAGCCCCTCATGAAGGCTTCGACATCCTGCAAACCAATCTCCAGCTGTCCATCAGGCTTATTCCAATCACTCGCAATTTTAGCGAGCATCTTATTAGGAGCAATTCCTGCAGAAGCAGTGAGACCGGTTTCGTCAAAAATTGCTTTGCGGATTTCTCCGGCAACGGCTGCTCCAGATTCTCGACGATAGCTTAAATCTAAGTAGGCCTCATCAAGTGAGATCGGTTCAATCAGATCAGTATAGCGCGCAAAAATCTTGCGAATCCTGCGCGATTCCTTCCGGTAAACTTCAAAACGAATCGGAGTGAGAATCAAGTGAGGGCAGAGCTGCTTTGCCTTAAACACCGGCATGGCAGATCGGCATCCAAACTTTCTTGCCTCATAATTCGCCGTCGTCAACACTCCGCGACCGCTCTCGCCCCCAACTCCAACAGGCTTTCCTTTGTAATGAGGATGATCACGCACCTCAATGGCTGCATAGAAGCAGTCCATATCAAGGTGAACAATCTTGCGACTCATGGCAGAGTCACCCACCTAACTAAAAACTAATCAAATGAACAGTTTTATTAGACTCTAGACATCAAAAAAGTCATCTCCAAAGGCACCTGATTTCTGGAGATAGTAATCATAGTCACCCGCATACTTCTTCACCTCACCGCCTTCAATGTGCCACGTTTGCTCGGCAAGACTGCGAATGAAATGAACGTCGTGAGAGATAAAGACCAGCGTTCCTTCGTAAGATTTGAGAGCCGAAACAAGCGCTTCGATCGAGGTCAGGTCAAGGTGCGTGGTCGGCTCATCCATTAAAAGGAGGTTTGGGGGATTGACCAAAAACTTGACCAGAGAAAGTCGTGACTTTTCTCCTCCTGAGAGGATCTTGACGCGTTTGCGAACGTCATCCTTTTTAAAGAGGAATGAACCTAAAATGGCCCGAGCTTCTTCCTCACGCATCCCACCTCCGGCTTCAACAACCTCCTCAATGACGGTATTATCCTCATTCAGGGTTGCGGCACGATGCTGGGAAAAATAGCCAATTCTCGTTGTCGTTCCGACATTGCGCTTTCCGGCATCCCCTTTTTCGACCCCGGCAAGCATCTTCATGAGAGTGGATTTTCCAGCTCCGTTGGGCCCCACAAGAACGATACGATCGCCTCTCTCAATAAAGATGTCCAAATTCTTATAGAGAACATTGTCCCCATAAGCCTTATCAACATTTTCCAAAGAAATGACCCTCTGCGTGGAGCGAGGTGGCTGAGGAAAATGAAAGTGGAAAAGTTTGCGAGGCTTCCGAGGCTTCGGAAGACGCTCCATTTTCTCAATCATCTTCACCCGACTTTGAACCTGCGAAGCCTTCGATCCAACAGAGCGGAATTTGTCAATAAACTCTTGGATACGCGCAATCTCCTTCTTCTGATTTAAGAAGGCCTTGAGCTGCTGATCATAACGCTCATCTTTCTGAACGAGATAACGGCTGTAGTTTCCCTCATATGGAATAAACTTTTGCTCCTCGATCTCATAAACTTTTTCCACAACACCATCCATAAATGCACGGTCGTGTGAAATAATTAGAAGTGCTCCGGGATACTGCTGAAGATACCGTTGGAACCACATCAACGAGTTTAAATCGAGATGGTTCGTCGGTTCATCCAACATGAGAAGATCAGGTTCCTCTACCAGCAGGCGGGCTAGGTGGGCTCGCATGATCCATCCCCCAGAAAACATATTAGCCGGGCGAGAAAAGTCCTCTTGAGAATAACCGAGACCAGCAAGAATTTTTTTCGCCTTTGGCTCAAGCTGATAACCATTTAATTCCTCAAACCGATCCTGAGCTTTCCCAAATTCTTCAGACGAATTAGAAGCCACCCTCATCGTTTCAAGGATCTCACGAAATTCCTCCGAAATGCCCATCGCTATTTCCAGAATCGATGCCTCACCAGGATTCCCAGCTTCTTGAGCGAGGTAGCCTACCATCCCATAGTCATCCTTATCGACCGTTCCATGATCGGCTTCTTCTTCCCCAAGGATAATTTTAAATAAGGTCGATTTACCCGCACCATTGGGCCCAACTAACGCGACACGCTCACCCCAGTTGATCGTCATCTCGGAATCTTCAAAGAGGATACGCCCTCCCATCGATTTGGTCATTTTCTTGATCGTCAACATGGCGCGGATGGTGTCGGGGGAGATCGACTGAGAGTCAAGAAGTTTGAAAGATTCCTAATTCATCAATTCGCGAAAAATTGAGCGCATGAGGATGAAAATATCACCATCTACCCCCTCTGAGTCTGAGTGAATTCGTGAAAGCCCTAGCAAGAGTTCACTACCTCGAAGATGCTGTTATTTCGAACAAAAAAGCCGCTTTGGATTCCCAAAGCGGCTTTGAAATGAATTGAATCGAAGAATCTTACTCGTCCTCTTCCGAGGGGCTCCACTCTTCGGACTCGTTGTTTGAAGTCGCAAGATTGAAGGCCTGCTCGAGACCCACAAGGTCGCTGGAAGGACGCAATGTCTCGAAGGACTGACTTTCTTTCTGAAGTTGATCTTCTGAGTAAGAAACTGCCTTGATTGAAAGTCCAATGCGGCGCTCGATCTTGTCGACCTTGATGACACGAGCTTCGACTGGATCACCGACCTTGAGGACATCCTTCACGCGCTCAACGTGTTCCTCGCTAAGCTGCGAAATGTGGATCAGACCGTCGATATCTCCGTCAAGGCTGACAAAGGCTCCAAATGAAGCGATCTTGGCAACCGTTCCAGTGACTTTATCACCGACCTTGAACTTGCTATCGATATCTGACCATGGGTCGCTATCAAGCTGCTTGATTCCAAGGGATACACGCTGATTCTCTTTATCGATACTAAGAACAACCGCTTCCACCTCGTCGCCCTTCTTGAGCATTTCAGAAGGATGATTGATCTTACGAGTCCAAGAAAGATCTGACACGTGGATCATTCCATCGATTCCCTCTTCCAATCCGACGAAAGCGCCGTAGGCAGTCAGGTTGCGAACCTCACCCTTGATTTCCTTACCGATTGGGTAACGTGCTTCGATCTCGGCCCATGGGTTTTCTTCAAGCTGGCGCACGCCAAGAGAAATCTTCTGTTCCTCTGTACTAATTCCAAGCACCACTGCAGTAATTTCCTGGTCTAATTCGAGAACATCGCTCGGTCGAGTGATTCGCTTGACCCAAGAAAGCTCAGAAACGTGGACAAGCCCTTCGACACCTCTTTCAATTTCGATAAAGGCACCATAAGGAAGAAGTTTGGTCACCTTTCCGGTCACCTCTGCTCCCATCGGGAAACGAGCTTCGATGTCTTCCCAAGGGTTTTCGGTCATCTGCTTGAGTCCAAGAGAGACACGCTCCTTATCACGATCAACGTCAAGGATCTGAACCTCGAGAGTTTGACCGATGCGGAGCATTTCCGAAGGATGCGCGATCCGTCCCCAGCTCATATCAGTGATATGAAGCAGACCGTCCATTCCCTGAAGGTCAACAAAAGCACCGAAGTCTGTGATGTTTTTCACCTGACCTTCCACTTTGTCGCCAACGGTGACGGTTTGGAGGAATTTCTGACGAAGTTCTGCACGCTCAGCTTCGATGACCTCACGGCGGCTCAAAACGAGGTTCTTGCGGTCGTCATTGACCTTAACGATTTTAAACTCGTAGACATTGCCAACATATTCCTGCAAGTCGCGAGGAGGAATAATATCGACCTGCGAACCTGGAAGGAAGGCTTCCACGCCGACGTTGACCATAAGGCCACCTTTGACAGCACCTTTGACTTTTCCTTTCACGAGGCCGCCGTCCTCGTAAACCTTCATAATCTTTTCCCAGTTCTGCTTGTGAGCAGCCTTCTCTTTAGAGAGAACGATCAATCCTTCATCGTCTTCAAGGCGCTCTAAAAGAACTTCTACTTCGTCTCCAACTTCGATGTCTTCATCTTCAAATTCGGAGACTGGAATTGCTCCCTCTGACTTATAGCCAATGTCGACAACGACAACTTGAGGGCGGATATCAAGGATCGTTCCGTTCACAATTGATCCTTCTTTGAACTCGCGGAAGTGCTCATCAATCAAAGCCAGAAGCTCTGAATTATCGGACTCCGCAATTGCGGTGTTACTCATAACTGTATGGTTAGGGTTTGGTTGGTTTGGTTAATCGTCCAGCCGACAGGTGCCCCACTGGAAAGAAAAAAGCATTGCGGGGCGCTGACCTGCTGATTTCTGGCTCCTTATTCTGCTGGGAAGCAGAAGCCATTCGCGTTTTTGGCTCCCCGAAAGAGAATCTGGAACAAAAAACGCGAATGGCACACTCGAAGGGAGTCGAACCCCTAACCTCCTGATTCGTAGTCAGGCGCTCTATCCAATTGAGCTACGAGTGCTAATTCGCGTGGCGGGACTCTAGTAAGCAAAAATGCTCCGTCAACACTTTAACGAGGATTTTTTGGCATCTCTTCAATGGTCTCTGCCCCTTCTTCACCCCTAGTTCCCAGCTCAAAAGCTAGCCAAAGACCCGATCAGACGCTAGATCTCGAAAATGCCCAATCGTCGTCATTTCATCTTTTCCGCGGCTGCCACTTCGCTGACTTCGCAAATTCAGGCGCAAAACAAAGCGAATCGGAAACTGCGCGTGGGAGTGATGGGACTAAGCCGAGGGCAAGCGCATATCCGTAACTTTGCCAAAATCACAGGGGTTGAAGTGGCTTATGTTTGTGATGTCGATAGCGATCGACTTGCCGCGGGAGCCAAGCTTGCCGCAAGCGCTCAAAATGGACGAGAACCCAAGGCTGTCACGGACTTCCGCCGTATTCTCGAAGATCCAAGTGTCGATATTCTCTCAATTGCAGCGCCCAACTTCTGGCATGCTCCCGCAACAATTCTCGCCTGTGACGCTGGCAAACACGTGTATGTCGAAAAACCTGGGAGCCATAATCCACTCGAAGCTAAACTCATGGTGCAAGCCGCTCGACGCAACAACCGCAAAGTGCAAATGGGCAACCAGCGCCGAAGTGCCCCAGCCTTTCAGGAAGGGATTGAAAAAATAAAATCCGGAGCTATCGGCCCGCTCCGCTATGCGCGCTGCTGGTATGGCAATACGCGCCAATCCATTGGAAGAGGAAAACAAACCTCTATTCCAAAATCCCTAGACTACGACTTATGGCAAGGCCCGGCCGCCCACAGACCTTATCAGAACAACTTGATTCATTACAATTGGCATTGGCTCTGGCATTACGGGGGGGGTGAGTTAGCCAATAATGGTGTTCACGCCCTTGATATCGCCCGTTGGGCTCTTGAGGTTGATGCCCCCCTGACGACAAGCTACGTTGGCGGGAGGTATCACTTTGAGGATGATCAAGAAACTCCAGATACGGGCGACGCTTGCTACGATTTTGGAAACGTAGGGATCAGCTGGCATGGAAGTAGCTGCCTCAGACGTAGTTACGAAAGACACCCCTTTGTCAGTCTCTATGGGGAGAGCGGCGTTGTTTCATTTGATCGGGGAGGCTACCAAATTTACGACCTCGAAGGCAAAATCACCGAAGAAAAACTCCCCGATCTGAGTGACCTCCCTCATTTTGAAAACCTGATTAATGCGATCCGCCATGAGGAGGCCTTAAACGCCGAAATTGGGGATGCTCAGAAGAGCACGATGCTCTGTCATCTTGGCAACATCTCTTATCGAGAAGGATTACAGATTAAAGCAATGAACTTTCCTGAAAAATATCAAACCAGAGACTATTGCGACCAATGGAGACCCGTCGGAGCCTGAACTCGGGCTGATGTGACTCACCTAAGCCAATCAAATCATGAACCCTTCTGTTCCACTGATCCTTTGTTTTTTCTCATTTTTCTTATGGATCACGCCTCTCCTCGCTGAAAAAGATCTGCGCATTGGCATGATCGGCCTCGACACCTCTCATGTTGTCGCCTTCACCAAGGTTCTCAACGACCCTCATCATCCCGATCACGTGAGTGGAGCAAGGGTTGTCGCTGCCTTCAAAGGAGGAAGCCCTGATCTCAAAGCAAGCTCTTCGCGAATCGACGGTTTTACCCAGACTCTCACCAAAGACTATGGAATCGAAATCTGTCCATCCATTGAAGAACTTTGCACTAAAGTAGACGCAATTATGTTGGAGAGTGTCGATGGGCGAGCTCACTTGAAACAAGCACAACCTGTCATTGCTGCTGGACTGCCACTTTTTATTGATAAGCCAATGGCTGGAAGCCTCGAAGATTGTCTCAGAATCTTTGAGCTGGCAAAGCAAGCTCGGGTCCCAGTTTTTTCATCGTCTTCTCTCCGATACGCAAAAGAAACCCAAGCGGTTCGTCAGGGGGCTATCGGCCAAATCACCTATGCACTCTGTTCGAGCCCAGCATCGATCGAACCAACCCACCCAGACCTCTTTTGGTATGGGATCCACGGCTGTGAATCTCTCTTTACCGTCATGGGGACAGGGTGCCAAGAAGTGACAAGACGCACCACGAAGGATGGCCTTATTGAAGTCACCGGCCATTGGGGGCAAGGGCGCATCGGGGTCTTTCGGGAAGCAAAATCATATTCTGGCATTGCCAAAAACCGTGAAGGTAAAAGTGCTCAAGTTGGATCTTACGATGGCTACGCTCCTCTCCTGAAGGAAGTCGTTGGTTTTTTTCAATCCGGAGTGCCCCCCGTATCACCCGAGGAGACCATCGAGCTCTTTGCTTTTATGGAGGCAGCCGACCAGAGCAAGCGACTCGGTGGGGCGAGCGTCTCTCTCCACACGATCCTCAAAAAAGGGAAAAACTATCGTTGATAATCATCAAAGATAACGTTTCAAAAAAGCTCATCAAGCCCCCCTCGAAAACTCGCTCTAACCCGCATCAACGGATGCTTTGTTTCGATTTCTCATTGAGAAAATCTTGAGCTTTCTAACATTGCCGTCATACTTAGCGCTTCCCCATTTTGCTCCGATGAATTTTTTATCTATCGAAGAATCCAGCTCATCTCATCTTGAAACCCTCGTCGATCTTGCCTTGGAGATGAAGGCAACTCGCGGTGCACATGAGAACCAGCCTTTAAAGGGCCAAACGTGGGCTATTATTTTCACCAAAGCATCAACACGGACAAGAGTCTCCTTTGAAGTCGGCATTCGTGAACTTGGCGGAGAGGTGATGTTCCTCTCAAAAAATGAAATTCAGCTAGGAAGAGGAGAACCCATTAAAGACACTGCTCGTGTTCTTGGAAGAATGGTTCACGGAGTCGTGATTCGAACCTTCCAACAGCAGGATGTCGTCGACTTTGCATCCTATTCAGCCATCCCAACAATCAACGCACTGACAGACGAAGAACACCCTTGTCAAATCTTGGCGGACCTACTCACGATCAAAGAAAAAATCAGTACTTGGAAAGAGAAGAAGATCGTCTTCATCGGAGATGGAGATAACAACATGTCACGCTCTTGGATGTGGGCCGCTAAATACCTTGAATTTGAATTGGTCGTCGCTGCCCCCCAGTCTTGTTTGCCTCCGCAAAATTTTATGGATCGACTCGCTGCACCCAATGTCAGCCTCACAACTGATCCCGCCGAGGCTGTTCAAAATGCCCATGTGATCAATACTGACGTCTGGCTTTCTATGGGACAAGAGGATCAAAAAGAAAAGGAAGCCCTTTTCGGGAACTATCAAGTCAACCGTGAGCTACTCTCCCACGCCCACCCCGATCATATTGTCCTTCATTGCTTGCCCGCATATCGGGAAAAAGAAATTACCGAAGAAGTTTTGGAGGCTCACGCAGACACCATCTTCCAGCAGGCTGAAAATAGGCTCCATGCCCAAAAAGCTGTCCTCGCCCAAATCACAGCTTCTTAGTTTTTAAAAGCGTGTTGATGATTTTTCGCGAAATCTCAAACTCGTGGGCCTTCTTGGTTCAAAACGGGATCAAAAAATCTCTGTTTGCGAAGCAAACCCCCATCTTGATTCAATTCGCAAAATACGGGTTTTGCGGGATCATTTCAGTGATTCTCTTTTTTTTCGTCGCTAAGACCGGAGAGTTTCTGTGGCCAGAGAATTACTCGACCGAAATTGCAGAATCCCAACGAGCTAGAAATCTTTTTTACATTCACCTCGTTGCTTTTCTTCCTTCCAACTTTGCCGCATACTCTCTGAACCGCTGGTTTGTATTCACCCCCGGGCGACATCAGCTCAAAAAAGAACTGGTGCTTTTTACCATCATTTCTTTTTTAAGTTTTGCACTGGGGGAAATGTTACCGGTTTACCTAGTGACTTCCTTTAATATCCCCAACGACTTCGCTCACCTTTCCTTTGTGGTTTCCTCGGCTCTTATTAATTTTATCTGCCGCAAATTCTTGGTATTCCAAAAGTAAGAGACCTAAAATAATGACTTCTTTTTACCAAGAAGATCGAAAATGAAGTGTCTTTATGGTAGTCACTGGTGACTTACGCGCCAACTTGCACCCCTGAAAAACTCATGAAAACGTTTCATCGTCTTTCGCATCCAATACTTCGCCATCTCTGCACCTCAATCGTTGCGGTTTGCCTCCCTCTTCAAGCACAGCAAGAAGTTGGCTTTATCGAAACATTTGCCCTTGCCGAAAACCGGGCCGAAGCGCTCAAACAACTCATTCCCGGAACCGAAGACTATTATTACTACCACGCCCTTCACTATCAAAATGAACGGCAAAAAAAGGCCTATCAAGAATTGATAGCCGACTGGAAAAAACGTTTCCCAAATTCAAGCGGTCGCAAGCAAATCGAAAATCGCGAAGCTCTCATTGCCTACCAAGACCAACCGAAGGAATCGCTCGATTATTTAAAAAAAGAACTCGGTCTCAATTTCAACCACCAACAAGAAGGCAAAGCTCAAGAAGCGAAACACCCTTCATCAATCAATCAAAATGAGATCTCTTGGGAAACCTATCTCAAGGAGGCTCGAAGCCAATCTGGCACCTTGGAAAACATTGAACCCTCCATCTTTTATCGTTTTCTCTCCCAAAATCTAGAAGTCACTCCCTTAGAGCGACGCAGCCTTCTTGGAAGAGCGATTCTCCCTGATTTACCGAATTTGGAGAACCTCATTCTTGCAGATCTAAACTCCAAAGAATCTCGAGGCTTTGGTGAATTCCAAATTCACCACAATCTTACCATTTCCCAACTTGAAAAACTGCTGAGTGAAAAACCTGACCTTCTTCAAAATGAAAAATACGTTGAAGTTTATCTCGCCAAACTCCTCCCCAACTCCGACGAAAACCTCCTAACATCCCCTCAAGTTCGTGAGAGCTATCTCGATAGAGCTTGGACTTTTGCCTCTGCCCTCAGCCCAAAGTTTAATTCCTTAAAAGCCCATTTATTATTCCATCGCCTCGTGCACGATCAGCAGCTTGGCCGTTTCGATCAGAAACGATTCATGGACTATCTCGCGCTACCCAGAAACGTGAGCTACCTCAATCCTCAATGGAGAACACAACAGCCCGAACTCTGGCGCCAACCCGCCGATTTGGGGCGTGATTACCACAACATCACAACCTTCCCTCCTGTTGCTACGAATGATGAGCCCCTCATTAAGACCTATCTTTTAAGGTTTTTGAAAGATGCTGCTGACAGCAAAGCCTACGCACTCTATT
>JALRJZ010000047.1 GCA_023261045.1 Akkermansiaceae bacterium | reverse complement strand
ATCGCTTAACACCTCTGCGACCAGAGCTTCTTCTAGATCAATCCATTCAGAAGATGTTTTTTGAGAGGAAGTAATTTCGGCAGGACTCGATGCGTCTGTGCCCAGATTTTTTGGAGTTGATAGAATGAATGCAGCAATCACCATCAAGGCCCCAATGCAGGCAAAGGACAAGCTACGATAGCCTGTCAGAAACAATGTCTTAAAGCTCGCGCGACAATGATCTTGCTCAAGTCGATTTTGACGCAAGGTATTTTGGAGAAAGGTGGGGGAGGCCTTGGTGCAAGAGCTTTGATCTAAAAGACGTCCAAGTGGATCGCCATGAGATGCAAAGTCCTGATCTAGCTGATCTGGTAAGACTAGCGGCTCGTCAGTGTTTTTCATGATGCTGTGTGTTTGAAAAAACACATCAATCGCTGAAAAGTTGCGATTTTCTTGGATTTAAACGTCGTGAGCTACCGTGCCCTTTCATTTCCCCAGAGAATCACGTGAAGGCGTGGGCTAAATCGGAATGCGTGGGTGAGGCAAACTTCAGCAAGCCATTGCGCGCGTTGGGCGAGGGTTTCTTGATCACGGCCCTCTGGCATCAAAATAATGCGAGAGCTCGCAATCTCGAGTGTGGCCTGGATTTGGAGGATTTCGGCAAGGTCATCTTCGTCACAAACGACAAACTTAAAGACGGCATTGGATTGATCTCGAAAGAACTTGAGGGCCTCAAAATTGATCCGGAGATCAGTTTTCATCCCGGAATTCGCTAATTTTGGTGAGACGTTAAAAAAGATCGAGGGAGTAATGAGCTCGGGGTGAGGAATGATGGTCCCATTTGTCTCAAATTCGATCGTTGAGATTTGTGGAAGCTGCTTAATGAGCTCGATGAGTTCCTTTTGCTGAAGGAGAGGTTCTCCGCCGGTGATGACGACTCGGTCGCACTGATGCTGGCTGATGAGTTCGGCAATTTCTTGAGAAGAGAGTTCAAGAGACTCTTTGGCTCTCTGAAACTTGACACCATCTTGATGCTCCCACGGAGTTTTTTCCCAATTCCAAGTATAGGGAGTGTCGCACCAATGGCAGTGCAAATTGCATTGCGAGAGGCGAAGAAAAACTGCCGGAGCTCCAAGAGATTGTCCTTCACCTTGTAAGGTATGGAAGATCTCGGGAGATCCATCTGCAAGTCGCGCGACTTTCATCATTGAAGAGTCGATCTTGAGCTCTCTGGCCGCCTAAGCTAGAGGAGACAATAGGTTTTGAGAAGGCTTCGGAGCGCTTCTGTTTTGGACTGGCTGAGATTGACCAGTGGAAGTCGAATCTCATCTGAGCAGTGTCCTTGAAGTGCGACGGCGGATTTAATGGGAACGGGATTTGTATCCAGGCTCATTAATCCTGAGAGGAGAGGGTAATAGCGCTTTTGGAGCTCAAGGGCCTCGGCATACTCCCCCTCCAAGCAACGAGCGACGAGATTGACCATCACCTCAGGAATGAGATTTGAGGCCACGCTGACTAATCCTACCGCACCACAAGACATAAAAGGAAGAGTCAGTGGGTCGTCTCCAGAAAGGATTTGGAAGTCTTCGGGAACAGCTTGAACGAGTTGGTTGACTCGATCGACCGATCCACCAGCCTCTTTATTGGCGATAACATTCGGGCAATCGGTTGCGAGTCGGGCCACGGTCTCGACGCTAATCTCAATGACTGAGCGACCCGGAACTGAATAGAGCATTAGCGGGAGCCCCGTATTGTCTGCAACCGACTTGTAGTGTTGGTAGACGCCTTCTTGGGAGGGTTTGTTGTAATACGGACAGACTTGGAGTGAGGCGTCAGCGCCCATTTCTTCGGCAGCCTGAGTGAGTTCGATTGCTTCGCTTGTCGAGTTTGCTCCCGTTCCAGCAACAACAAGAAGGCGTTTGTCGGCAAATTCGATGGCCGCCTGAATGACTTCGAGATGCTCCTTAGAGCCCAGGGTGGGAGATTCGCCGGTGGTTCCTACGGGAACAATTCCGGTAATTCCAGCTGCAACTTGACGGTCGATTAAGGCTTTGAAGGCATCGCGAGCCGTCACGAAAAGGAGTGATGAGGGCGGTAAAAGTCCCGGCAAACATGAGAGGCTTCTAATACCAAATCCCTGCCTTGTATAGGGCAGGGATTTGAAAAATGAGATGTAGATTCGGAGGGGATTCTCGCGAACCTTATGATTTCCAGTTCAGGGCTCCCTTTTTAAGAGCGTAGACGTAAGCAATGGCAAGGAGACCTGCAAAGCCTGCAATGCTCCAAAGTGCCATTCCTGCCTGAGCCGGATCTCGAATCAAATCAATGAATTGGACGGCCCAGGGATACATAAAGACGACCTCGATATCAAAGATCACAAAAAGCATCGCCACGAGGTAGAATTTGACGCTAAAGCGAGGCGCGCCCTGGCCAATCGGAAGCATTCCGCACTCGTAAGGGGTCTCCTTGGTTCGATTGTGGCTTCCGCGCTTTCCGAGAAGCACGCTAAGGCCTAGAGCTGCAGCGGCGAATCCAATGGCAGCGAGGGCTTGTAAAAGAGCTGGAAGGTAATCCTGTAGCATAGGTAGGCAAAGTTATGTAAACCTTTTTAAGAGAGTTTCGGCGACCGGCTTAATAGAATGCCCGCGTCGTCTCCGACGCGGGCAATTAAAGAATTCGTGGCTAGTAAAACCAGCACCAATTTTGCGAATTTAACCCTAGGCCTCTTGTTGGGCCAAGTTGTCGCTGTGCGCCTCCTGGATCCGCTCGAGTCCTCGGTATTCTTTGCCGTCTTTTTCAGCAAGACCGCGGGTGACAAGATTCTGTAATTTTTCGTAGGCGCGAAGACGAAGCATTTCTTCACCTCCACTTACCGCATTGCGCTCTTTCAACCGCTCATAAACGTCCTCAAAAAGCTCATTAAAGCCAAATAGCTTATCTTGTGAACTCAGGACATTCACCAGTTCATCAGTGACATGATCAGGAAGGCGGCGAGAGAATCGCGTCCGTTTAGTAGTTGCCATAACGGCGCGACCCTAACTTGTTTTTGACACAAAAGCGACTGAAAAAACCCGACAATCGTTAAAATATTAAAATAAATCAATCGATAAAGTTAAGAAATATTAAATAGTTCAAAGAAAACTACTGTTCTTCCGAGTATCATTACTTGTCGTTTTCGAGAAAATCTCCCATAATTTTTAAATGATCGCTCGAGTGAAGGGAGAAGTCTGGGAGGCGTTGCCAGGCAGGATCGTTGTGGGTGCAGGTGGAGTGGGGTATCAAGTGATGGTTCCTCTCTCAACCTATGATCAGCTCAACCCCCTCGAAGGTGGTCAAATCGATCTCAGAACCTACCAGCATGTCCGAGAAAACTCCCTCACACTCTATGGCTTTTCGAGTGAAGAGGAGCGAGACGTGTTCTTGCTTTTAATCGATCGAGTCAGTGGCATTGGGCCCTCAATCGCAATGGCGGTGCTCAGCGCCATGAAAGTGAGTGCTTTTCAGCAGGCGATTGTGGGCGGAGACGTGGAGCTGCTCTCTTCGGTCAAGGGGCTCGGCAAAAAAACTGCGCAGAGAATCATTCTAGAACTCAAGGATAAGGTCGGAGTCGTTCAGACGTGGGAGAAATCTGAAGACCGAACCGATGCCTCGAGGGACGCAGAAATGGCTCTCATTGCACTTGGATTTAAGCAGGCTGATGCGCGCAAAGCAGTTGATCGAGTTCTCAAGGACAATCCAAATGCGGAGAGTTCCGAAATTATCAGATTCGCTCTTCGGGCTCTGTAGGATCGCTGGCGAATCGTTTTCTCAAGGAGGAAATTATTCCTTAATGAGATCAATTAAATCCGCGAGTTCTTGAGCTTCAAAGAGGCATTGTTGAGTGACTTTGGGGCGAGCCGCATAGCGTGTAAAAGCAATGAATTGATCGACAATTGGTGTTGTTTCAAGGTCGCTGACGCCATCGCCTACCATGATAAGCCGATCTGGTGAAAGCGTGCTTTTTAGGTGAGCGAGAATCTCTGGTTTGCCGCCGTTTCTTGTCGTTGGGTAGTCTTGATCAAAGCCCAAATAGCTCCCATCAGTATCAAAATGAATGGGAACGGCCTCGATGTGTTCGATTCCCAAGCTCTGAGCGAGTGCTTGGATACAGGGAGTAAAGCCGCCAGAGAGAATGAGGCATTCCCAGCCGTCTTGATGAAGGGCCTCGATGGTTTTCTTTGCAGTGGGCTCAATTTGTTCAAGATACATGAGGCCAATTTGTTCGCATTGTTCGCGAGATGGACGAATGAGATCGAGACGACGCCCAAAAACTTCCTCAATCGCAATTTTGCCATCCATGGCCTGGTTCGTGAGGTCTTGGACTTGTTGGAAGATTTCGCTGCCAGCAAGTCGGGCGAGTTCATCAACTCCCTCAATCGCTGAGAGCGTTGAGTCACAATCGAAAGCAATGATTTTTTTGATCATAGAATTAAAAAATGTGAACGCGGGTAAACAGAGGGCAGAGCTCAAAAAGGGTCATCATCTCTTTATTCTTGAGACGAATACAACCGTGTGAGGCCGCCTGCCCGATTAAACTCTCCTCATGAGTGCCATGGAAGTAGATGTAACGGCGGTAAGTGTTTTCGTTGAGAGGGTCGAGCCCCTCTAGCCAGAGAATGCGACTCAGAATAGCGTCAGTCTGTCGTTCTCCTTTCCAAACTTTTTTGGGGACCCTGCCTACAAAGTTCGTAAAGATCGGTGCGCCCTCTCCAATGCGCTCTCGAACAAGAAAGCGACCAGTCGGAGTGCAAAACGACCCCTCGGTATTCCCAGGTCCATTTTTGGCCGTCGAAACGGACGCTTTCAGAAGAGTCTCGCCGTGTTCGATGACACTCAACACCTGTTGGGCAAGGGATAGCTCAATTCGGGTCGGTGATTCGGGCCAAGTCATTGCTCTTTATGACACCCTTCCTAGAAGCGAGTTTTAACCAAGTTGAGGTTCAAGAGCCTTTTTGGAGTCAGCATCCGGAGCTGGCAGGTTGCGATTGGGTTCTTGTGGCTTTAAGCCAAGCTTGTCGATGAGGGCGAGGTCTTTTTCAACTGCTGGGTTGGAAGCAGTCAGGAGCTTGTCTCCGTAGAAAATCGAATTCGCTCCCGCAAAGAAGCAAAGCGCTTGCGCTTCCTCCGAGAAATGGGTGCGTCCGGCTGAGAGGCGGACTTTTGCTTTGGGAATCGAGATTCTTGCCAGTGCAATAATTCGAATAACATCAAAAACATCTACCTTTTGTTGTTCGGCAAGAGGTGTGCCTGGCATTGGCATGAGAGAGTTAATGGGGACTGATTCGGGTTGGGGGTTGAACTCCGAAACGACTTCAAGCATTTTCAGGCGATCTTGGGTGGTTTCTCCAAGTCCCAAAATTCCTCCGCAGCAAACTGACATGCCTGCGTCTTGAGCGTGGCGGATGGTGTTGAGCCGATCCTGAAAGCTGTGAGTTGTCACAATATTTGGGTAATGTTCCGGGGAGGTGTCAATATTGTGGTTATAAGCGGTGACCCCTGCTTGCTTTAATCTAAGTGCTTCGGTTGGCCCTAATTCACCAAGGGTGACGCAGACTTCCATGCCGAGTTCAGAAACATCTTGGATAATATCAAGGACTTGTTCGAAGCGCTCTGTCCCTTCGCGCACTCCCCGCCAAGCAGCTCCCATACAAAATCTGGTCGATCCTGATTGCTTCGCCGCTTTTGCTCTCTCCATGATTTGGCACTTTTCCATCAGCCTCTCAGGAGTCACTCCGGAGTTGTATCTCGCAGACTGCGCGCAATACGAACAATCTTCGGAACACCCTCCTGTCTTGATCGAGAGCAGGGTGCAGAGCTGCACTTCTCCTGCAGGCCAATGAGCTTCGTGCACCTTACGGGAGCGTTGTAAGAGTTCGAAAAGCGGAAGGTGGTAGAGAGTCTCGAGTTCTGAGTATGTCATGGTTTTGAGGGACTAAATTGAGGTTAACGGATCCATTTGCCCGTTACAGTTGGAAGCTCTCCCTGAGAGAGTACGGAATAGTCGGTTTTTCCTTTGGCGCCAACCAAAGGGAATCCAAATCTTTGGCGCCAAGCAGCGCTCATGCTCTCTCCCGTGTGGCAGCCCCAGCTTTGGGCGAAGGCATTGGGAGAGAAGATACGACGGCGAATTTTTTGGAGGTCATTTTGGTGGAGCCATACCTGACTAACTGCCATGACATCACTTCCATAATCGAGCATGAAGCAATAGCGATTGGAGTGCCCGAAATAATCAAAAGTCGTGATTTGATTGAGGGAGTTGAGGGCTTTGATGGCCTGAGCACTTGTGCTAAACCAGACGAGCTTTACCTGTCGTTTGAGGGCCTGTTCTTCAATCCAACGGATGTAAGGCTTTTTGTCCTCTTGTCCTCTTTGAGCGTAACCATCTCGATAGACAATCCAGGTAATCTGGATTTGCTCGTGGTAGGCCTTTCGGAGTTCATCCATCCGTAGGGTTGATGCGCGAATAAAATTCGCCCACCAACGATCATGACGGTCCTTTTCAACCCTCAGCTCTTCCCACTTTCGTAGGGCAGGGCCTCCACAGAGAATCGCGTGTTCTTGAGCCAAAATGGGAGAACAAAGTGAAATGACAACCATCGTAAGAATTGCTCTCACACCCAAAGAATGGGGCGGCCTTTCCCCAAGATCAAGGATGGAAGGGAAGAGACTGTCTAAAAAAGACGATTTCAGATGCTTCCTGCTTTTTGCAGAGAGAAAGCACGATTCGATGGGGAACTGTCGAAAAGGGTGAAATCGGATCGGGTCGTTAGGCTCGGTTGGTGGGATGAAATCTCGAGAGGGTCGTCGCAACACGAAAAGGTTTTTTCTGATGGAATCTTGACGCATCGACGAATTCTAAAAAATAATCGATCACACCCTTTCAAATCGATGAATAGACGTCTCACCTTTGCTCTTCTGGTATTGTTGATTCTTCCGGAGAGTTTGTGGGCCGAGCGTTATGTTCAAAAACTGAAAATATCTCCTCTGCTTACGGCGGTGATCTCCGAGGGAGAATTTGAAGCGCGGTCTACCGGAAGTTTTTCCATTCACCTCTATTCGAACACCGCAGAGCATCGGGAAGAGGAGACAACTTTCTTTACTGGGGCGATCGTGTGCCCACGCGATGGGGTCATCGAAAAGGTGAAATTGATCGATCTCGATAGGGATCAGAATCCGGAAATCGTCGTGATTGTGAGGTCTGTTGGTTCTGGGGGCTATCTCTCGGGATACGCCTTTAAAATACAACAATCTTCGCCCGTCACCTTTTCTTCGGTAAGTGATTTGCCCTCAGATGCCGATGTGATCAAAGAGCTGGTAAAAAAGTAACTTTCACAAAAAGTTTGAGTGCGCTGAAATGAGAAAAGAATCCCGAGCTGTCAAACCTTGGTTTACGGCCGGTATTGTTCTTTTTATCGGCGTAGGGTTTTTACTCTCGGCTGCAGGGTGTGCCAAAACATGCACCGCAGATGAATTTCGCGAGCTCGTTGCGACAACGAATCGTGATACTTTGGGCTCAGTCTATTATCAGGGAAGAAAGGGGAGTTACGATTACTTTCAACTTCGTTGGAATCTTGGTCGTAAAACTGTCCGATTAAACTTCTCCGATAGCCCAATTCGCAAACCCTTTCGCTATAGCTCAGATGAAAGCCTTTGGAGAGCAGAGAGCTTTATGCATCTCGAGGGAGTTGAGCTAAAGCGAGCAATTTTGCGGCAGTTTAATGAGTAGGAGACTCGCCCATCGCGCAAAAAATGGCCCTTTGACTCTTAGTCTTTTGTTTGAACGGAATTCCACCAAGATTGATTTGGTTGGAAGTCTGGTTTGAGAAAGTTGGCATGTTGTGCTTCGAGCTGAGCCTTTTTCTTGGTGTGAAGATTCTTAACAAAGAGGGCTTTTTTCTCAGCATTGAACCTTGGATCTGGCTTCGGAATCTGTGCTCCGACTTCTTTGAGATGTGTGGAAAGCTCTTCTGAAAGTGATTTGACAATTTCGGGATGTTGAAGGGCGAGATCGTTTGACTCACTGAGGTCTTTTTCAAGATTGTAAAGTTCCTCTCGTCCATCTTCGTGGTAGCGAATGAGTTTGAATTCTCCTTTGCGGATGATGCTGGAGGGTTCTCCCCCTTGGTTTCCATAGTGAGGATAATGCCAGAAAAGCGTGCGCTCTGAAACTTGGCCTTTGAGTGCGGAAACAAGCGATTGACCATCGACGTGGGCTTTTGGAAGGAGTGGGAGTCCCGCGAGCTCAAGAAGAGTCGGATAAAAATCCGTTCCTGTGGCGAGTTGCTTCGACGTTGATCCAGGAGAAGTCAGACCTGGCGCCTTGATATAATAGGGCTGGCGAATCCCTCCTTCCCACTGTCTTCCTTTGCCTCCCCTGAGTGGAAGGCACGAGGTTGCGAAGGCGTCTCCTGAGGAGACTCCACCATTGTCGGAGGTGAAGATGACGATCGTGTTTTCAGCAAGGCCAAGTTCTTTGAGCTTGGAGGTCACAATTCCCACTGCATCGTCCATTGACTCCATCATCCCTGCATAAATCGGGCAGTCTTGAACTTGCCGAACAGGTAAGGTTCGGTCATTTTTAAATCGTTCTTTTGTGAGCCCCGCATCGGTAGCCTTTTTTTGGTATTTCTCCCAGAGATGCCGAGACGTTTGGATGGGGCCATGGACGGAATAGAATGAGAGGAAGGCAAAAAAGGGCTTGGTTGATTCTTGTTTGATGAATTCGACGGTTTCATTAGCGAGTCTGATCGGGAGGCATTCTCCAGCGGGACCATCTTTGAGAGCAGGGTTTTGATAGGGAGCAAAGTATCCTCCTCGCGGACTTCCTGAAGAGTAACCTCCTTGGTTGACCTCAAATCCGTGGTCTTCGGGTCGAGATTTTTCTCCTCCAAGATGCCACTTGCCGGCGAAAAATGTTCGATATCCTCCAGATTTGAGAGCCTCGGCAAGGGTCGTCGCAGAGGAAGGGAGATTGTGCTCATACTCAGAGGGCAGGACACGATCGTTTCGGTTCCATTGCGTCCCAGTTGCAGCACCAATCCAGTCGGTGATGCCGATGCGGGCAGGATATTGCCCGCTCATAATTGAAGCTCGAGACGGAGAGCAAACTTGGCAGGTTGAGTAGCCGTTGAGAAAACGCATCCCGGAGTGCGCGAGTGCATCGATATTTGGGGTTTCGTAATAGGTTGATCCCTCACAAGACAAATCCTTGATCCCCAAATCATCCGCCAGAATAAAGATGATATTGGGTTTGGAGATTGCCGAGCAGTTGATGACGCTAAAAAGAAAGAGAAGAAGGAAGCGCATAATTGATACTGCGCTTTTCTCGCTCCCTCTGGCAACGCTGGATATTTTAAAAACTACCAGTTCTCCGGCAATCGAATCTCGTTGAGATGACGATTAGTTTTCGATGCGGTAAACGTGAGATTTTGAGCGAAGATAGATTGATTTTCCATCGAGTGCAGGTGAAGCCATAAATCCATCCTCCAGTTTGTTGGAGGAGACAATGGTTAGGTCTTGATCTGGTTTGACAACAAATGAGGATCCGTTCTCACTGGTGAAATAGAGGTGTCCATCAGCGTAAACTCCCGAGGCAGAAAAAGGGGCTTTGAGGGCAATGTATTTTTCAATCTCTCCACTTGCGGCATCAATACGACTTAAGATGCCGGTCTCGGAGGTTACATAGATTTTGCCCTTAACAACCAGGGGAGAGGAGCGATTTGGCATTCGTTTGAAGATATCCCATTTGATGTGAGTTTTGGTGACGTCTCCGTGAAGGTCTTTATCAAGTCGTAGTCCTAAGAGGTGGGCTTTGCCGAAGCCCGTATTGATGATGGCCATTTTATCTTCGATGAAAACAGGAGTCGCTGCGTTAGAAAACCCATCATAAGTAATCTTCCAAAGCTCTTTACCAGTGGCTGCGTCGTAGCCGTAACAAGCCTTCGCTCCTGGGCTCACCAATTGGTCCACACCATTTAAGTGGATCAGATTTGGAGTGGTGTACGCTTTGCGAAAATCCCCGTCCCCTCGGATTTTTCCTCCTTCTTCGACATCACCAAAATCAGTGCTTCGATCCGTTTTCCAAACCTCTTGACCTGTTTTGCGATCGAGTGCGACGAGATATTGGACGTCGATTCCATCCATCGTTAGAATGAGGTTTTCGTTGTGAAGAATCACAGATGATCCTGGTCCTCTGAAGTGGCGACATGGAAGGTCTCGTCGCTCCCAGATTTTTTTACCAGTGCGTCGATCTAGAGCAGCTGTGCCATAACTTCCAAAATGGAGATAGACACGTTCTTCGTCGATGGTGGGAGAGCAAGAACCATATCCATTGACTTTATTGCTTAACGGCTCAGGAGTGGCATTTTCAAAGAGGAGAAGATCATGGATGACTTTGCCAGTTTCTTTATCGAGGCAAACAGCGAACATCTTGGTTCCATCTTCAGAAGCATTCGACATCCAGACTTCATGATCCATGACGACTGGGGTTGACCACGCTCGTCCCGGAAGGGGGGTTTTCCATACGACGTTTTGATCTTCACTCCAAGTTGTTGGAAAACCGTGTCTTTTGCCTTCGTTTGAAGGATAGATGCCGTCGTTGGAGGGGCCTCTAAATTGTCGCCAATCCGCAAAAGATGGCAAGATTGTCGCCACTATAAGGCTTAACACGCTGAGGTGATGGCTCATCTGAGCAAGATTGCTTGTGAGCGCTGGAGCTTCAAGGAGGAAGTTTCGCTTCAAACAAATTCAAGGCTCTTTAAACAAGTTTTTTTGCCAATGATCACATTTGGCGAAAGTCTGGGGATAAAAGACGAGTATGGGAGAGCCGGAAAACATACAATACACTCAAGGATGATATGAAATCTTTCTTAGCTCTCTTTTTAACAACCTTTTGCCTTGCTGCAGATCATCATCACCCAAACACCTTGAGTGATGCAGAAATTCAAGCCGGTTGGACGCTTCTCTTCGATGGTCGCCGCATCGATCAATTTCGCAACTATCGAGCCGAAGGAGTCAAGGAAGCTTGGCAGGTTAAGGATGGAGCCCTGACCCTCACCAAAAAGGGCGGGGGTGATCTGATTACAAAGAAGCAATACGGTTCTTTTGAACTCAAACTTGATTACCGTATCTCTCTTGGTGGTAATTCAGGGCTGATGTATCACGTTGCTGAAACGGAATCGACTCCGTGGAAAACAGGGCCTGAAATTCAAATTCAAGATAATACTAAGGGACGTGATCCTCAAAAAGCAGGTTGGCTTTACCAACTCTACAGACCGGCAGAGGGAGTCGATGCGACTCATCCGTCTGGGGAGTGGAACACGTTACGTATTTTGATTACTCCTGAGAAGTGTGTTCAATGGATGAATGGAACAAAGTACGTTCAATACATCAAAGGGTCTGAAGATTGGAAGCAACGAGTGGCCCAATCTAAATTCAGTAAGTTTCCGAATTTTGGTTTGCAAACTGCAGGGCATATTTGCCTACAGGATCACGGGGATGTCGTTTCTTTTCGAAATATTAAAATCCGTCAAATCAAGTCGCAATAAGACCTTACGATTAAGCGGGAGTTGCGATGTCTTGGTCAAAAAACTTGGATAAGTATGCTAGGCGAGATCCGCTACGCAGAACAGGTCTTAGGATTTTTTTTCAAATGGGGCTCTCGCATTTTTTGAGATCTCGTCATCAAGTTGTTCCATGCGTTTCCTGAGAGACGAAACGAGCTTCGTATTTTGATCGGCGATATTGTTTTTCTCTCCCAAATCTTTTTTGAGGTTAAAAAGCATCACTTGTTCGCTAGATTTTTTTTGCTGGTTGCGCTGGCGAGGTTTTTTGATGAGGAGTTTGTAATCCCCTTGACGGATTCCTTCGAGATTTCCTTGTGAGGTGTAATAAAGAAACTCATTGCGGGGTGATTGGTCATTGTGCTCAAGAAGATACGTGATGCTGGTGCCATCGATTTTATTTTGGTTTGGCAGGCTTGTCCTTGTCAGTTCTGCGATCGTTGGAAGAAGATCAATTGTTCCACAAAGCTGATCACAAGTCGTTGCCTTTGGGATTCTTCCAGGGGCCCACATAATACATGGAACCCGTTGACCACCTTCAAAGGTTGTTCCCTTTCCGTCTCGAAGGGGGCCGGCAGAACCACCGTGGTGTTTAAAAGGAAGCCATGGGCCGTTATCAGTGGTGAAGATCAAATACGTTTTTTGCTCGAGTTTAAGTTCCCGTAAGAGGTTGGAAATGCGACCAACTTCTGAGTCGATGTGCTCAATGACGTTGATGTAGGCATTTTTTGGATCAGGATCACGAATGTCGTCTGGAACATAGAGAGGGATATGAGGCATCGAGTGAGGGAGATAGAGGAAGAAGGGGCGGTCCTTATTTGCCTTGATGAAGTCTAAAGATCTGTCGGTATATCGACGGGTGATTGTCCGCTGATCAACTGGAAGCTCAATGATCTTGTTGTTCTCCATCAAGGGAGTTTTCCATTTTGTGATCGTTGACTGTGGGTCTTTCCATAAAGCATCCATTCCATTGGGTCCTCCTTGCGGTTTGCCCTTATTGTCGGGATGGTTCATGTCATTAGAATAGGGAATGCCAAAGTAAGAATCGAAGCCGTTTGCTGTCGGAAGAGTTTCTGGGTGGTGACCAAGGTGCCATTTTCCGATGCATGCAGTGGCGTAGCCTTGGGCTTTTAGATGATCTGCAATGGTGTGTTCGGTGGCATTGAGTCCTCGGGTCGAAGAAGGGAATAAAACGTGACGATGCATTCCCACACGTTTTGGATAGCAACCGGTCAGAAGGGCGGCTCGCGAGGGAGTGCATACTGGGGAGGCCACCATAAAGTTGGTAAATCGTCTTCCTTCCGCGGCAAGTCGATCGAGATGGGGAGTTTGAATTGTTTTTGAACCAAAACATCCAAGATCGCCATAGCCCTGATCATCGGTGAAAATGATGACAAAATTAGGTTTCTCCTCTGCGCAAAGAAAGATGGGAGAGAGAGTAATAAGAAAGAATAGAAAGGTCTTCATAACGAGGTCGTGAAGGGAAAGAATGACTGAAACTCAAAACGAAGCCAATTCAGAAGGAGTTTTTTGTGCTCTGTGGCCAATGTTTTATGATCGAAAGACTCGATGGAAACGGGTAAAAGTTTGGCTTCATGTTTCTGCACTGTCTACTTCGCTTTTTTTGTTGTGCCCTTCTTTTGGTGCCTCTCGTGACTTTTGGTGCGAAACGGCCCAACATCTTGTTTATTATTGCCGACGACCAGTCACCCTTTGATTTAGAGTTTTATAATCCTCAATCGAAATTGGAGACCCCTGTTCTTTCTCAAATGGCTCAGCAAGGAATGGTGATTGATGGTGCGTATCATATGGGTTCTTTTTCTGGTGCAGTTTGCACCCCATCTCGCCATATGGTGATGTGCGGGAGAAGTGTTTGGCATCTACCCAATGCGAAGAATCTTGTTGGAAATGACTTTTGTCCTGATCGATTAGAAGAGCAGACCTTAGCTGCCGTTTTTAATCGTGCAGGATACGATACAATGCGGACGTGCAAGCGGGGCAATAGCTATGAGGGTGCAAACAAGCAGTTTACGGTGAGGTTTGATGCCACGAAACGAGGTGGGACTGCCGAAACAGGAAGTGCTTGGCATGCACAGCAGGTGCTCGATTTTTTAGAGCAGCGTGAGCAAAGCCAGGACGATGATCCGTTCCTCGTGTATTTTGGCTTTTCCCACCCTCATGATGTTCGGGATGCCACACCGGAGCTTTTGCAGAAATACGGAGCAATCAACCATACCGATCGAGATTCGTTGCCTCCTGCTAATGCACGACAGCCGCAATTACCGATCAATTATCTTAAAGAACACCCATTTCATCATGTGAAGGGTTTCACCGTATTCGCAACAACCCAATGATTTAAAACTTAAATTTTCAGACACTATTTATTTCTAGCTTCAATAAATGAATCTTCAGAAATCTTATGATATTCAGTTACATTATTTTTAAATTCAATATATGAATCATAAACCTTGCCAATTACCTCATCTTCTTCAGCTAGGTCACTTAATATCTCATTTGAAATAGCTCTAAATTCTTCAATAACGTCATCTGGTAATTTTCTTAACTCAACGCCATGAACCTCAATAAGCTCAGTAAGAGCTTGATTGTTTCTTGCTAAATACTCATCAAGAGTATCTTGATTTACTGCCTTGGTGGCTGTTTCGATTATCACTTGAAGATGCTTTGGAAGACTATTCCAAGCATCCATATTAATTAATAGCTCTAGCATCGGTCCTGGTTCATGCCAGCCAGGATAATAGTAATATTTTGCAGCTTGATGAAAACCAAAAGTAAGATCATTGTAAGGCCCAACCCACTCT
>JALRJZ010000046.1:14185-14414 GCA_023261045.1 Akkermansiaceae bacterium | reverse complement strand
TCTCATACGAAAATGGTCATTTCAACGGTCGTTGATGCGGATGCCGATGGAATTCTTGATAACTGGGAGCAAAACTACTTCCCGGGAGATCTCACTCAATTGAGCGCTGATGGAGACTTGGACTCCGATGGGTTGACCGATTTGCAAGAGTTCGAAGCCGGAACGGACCCCACTCTCGCTGACCCCGATGGCGATGGTTATTCCGATGGTGAAGAAATTGAGGGAGGCT
>JALRJZ010000046.1:0-14175 GCA_023261045.1 Akkermansiaceae bacterium | reverse complement strand
AATTTAAACTCAAGCATGCCACTGGAAGCGCTGATGGCGGATTCTCGGAGCCAGTTTTCGGGGGTTGATGGTCAAGATGGCTGGAGCTGGGGTTACCGGAATTATAGTCTCGATGGAGGTGAAACCGATTACGATGCCAACAAAGACTTTATTGCGTTTCCTACGGATGGAACCACGACGAGGAGTTCGGCGAATTTTTGGGACGGAGCTTCCTACGATTGGGCGGACGATTCAGGAAATATCAATCCGCCTTGGACAGCCCTTGGCAAGGAGACAACCCATCCTAATGGAACCAATAATGGAGAAGAACATTGGACCGTTAGGCGCTGGACGGCATCTGGTTTAGGGACAACGACGCCTGTTCGTATCGTTTGGCATGCTCGCAAGGGTAATGGAAATAACGATGGGGTTACTGGGGCCGTGCATGTGAATGGAGAACAAGTTGATTCGGCGACGATTGCTGGGAATGATACCGTTGGAGTGATCCGCTACCATTATGTGAACCTCAGCGATGGAGATATCGTCGACTTAGTGCTCACACCTCAGGGGGTGACCAACCGAACTGATGGGAGTGATGGCTCTGCAAACTGGATGTCTCTGGATCAAAAGGTTCCTGCCATACCCATTCACTCCAATGGAAAGTATTTTATTCCGATCAATGCAGAAGACTCCGATGCCGATGGGCTCGCGGATTTTTGGGAAGAACAGTATTTTCCGGGAGATCTCACGCAGCTCGCTTCGGGAAGTGACGCCGATTCTGATGGTTTAGATGATCGTGCCGAACAAAAAGCGGGGACGCAGCCAAACCAGCCGGACAGTGATGGGGATGGACTCTCTGATGGTCGGGAAATCGCTCTCGGGACCAATCCCTGTGAGCTCGATAGTGATGGTGATGGGTTTAGTGACGCACAAGAAATCGCAACGGGATATGATCCAGCAGACCCTTCCTCGAATGTCAGTCAATCGACCCAACTTGTGGCCGAACTTGCGAGAGATTTCCCAACTGGGCTTGGAGAGCCCCAAGGTGCGAATGGATGGACCTATGGTTATTATAATATCACGATGAATGGTGAGCCAACTGATTCCTCAAGTTTCATTGCGTTTCCAACCGACGGGTCGGCACTCTATAGCGCCACAAACTTTTGGGACGGCAATAACTTTGACATGATTGATGGAGCCGGTGAGGCGACCAACCCGCCGTGGACCTATCTTTCTGCGACAACGGCTCATCCCAATGGTGATAATAACGGGGAGGTTCATTGGACTACTGCGCGTTGGACGGCACAAGAGGATGGTCCACTAGCCCTCTCATACGGGCTTCGTAAGCAAGGAATCGGTGGGAATGGAACCACGGCAGTTGTCTTGCAAAATGGGAGGCCTCTGGATGAGCTAACGATCGGCGGGACGGATGGCGCGGGCGCTCGCCAGTGGTACTTCGTCAATGCCCGAGTTGGCGACACCCTTGAGCTTGCGCTTTCACCAAAGGGTCTCGATGATTCCAATGCTGATGGGAATGATAGCACGAATCTGAGCTTTTGGATCGACTCTCTCATCCCCGATTCGACCTTTCAGCCAGATGGAAGTCCTTTTGTGGTGGGAGCCACCGGTGGAGGATTCCGAATCCTCTCAGTTGAACTCGACCCAATCACGCGTAACTTAACGGTGAGCTTTACCTCTCGACTTGGCTTTGAATACCAAGTCGAAAAGCTCAGTGGAACGGATCCTGCGACTTGGACCCCGATCGGGCCATCCGCAGAACCTCAGCCCGAAGGTGAAACAAAAATCATCATTCCAGGGGTTTCCGATTCTCGAGCAATCATTCGCGTGAGCGAACTTAACCCTTAATCTTGAGCTTCAAATCCTATGAGTAGCAACCTCCTTCCAAGGCCGAGGTTCATGAAGGTGGCGCCCCTTCTTGTTCTTCCGATCTTCACACCTGTCTTCGGGCAGGATATCATTATTTCTGAGTTCATGGCCTCAAATTCAACGGGCCTGCAGGATGAGGATTCCGACTACGAAGATTGGATTGAACTTTTTAATCAGAGCAGTTCTCCGGTTAATCTGAGTGGATGGTTTTTAACCGATGATTCCGCGGATTTGAAGAAATGGGCGTTTCCAGACGTGGTGATCGCTCCTGGCGAAATGATGATTGTTTTTGCCTCGAATAAAAATCGAGCTGAGGCAGGACAAGAGTTGCACACGAATTTCAAGCTCGCGAGCTCGGGAGAGTATCTTGGATTAATTCATGCAGATGGCATCACCGTAGAAAGTGACTTTGGAGAAGGCTATCCTCAGCAAGTTGTCGATGTCTCGTATGGGCTCCAGCAAGAAACTTCCTCCACGATGCTGGTCGATGAGGGGGCTCTGGTCACCTACCAGATTCCTACAAGTAATGCGCATGATGTTGATGAGGGCAATAACCCGGATTCTTGGATTCAAACCGACTTCGATGATAGCTCATGGGCATCAGGAGCAAGTGGTTTGGGTTATGCGACTGGAACGCCCGATGCGTTTGATCCGTTTATTGGCACAGACATCCAGAGCGTGCTCTTCAATCAAACACCAAGTCGCACCTCAGTTTATATTCGCATCCCTTTTGAGGTCACTAATCCCGCGGAAATCGCCGGGCTTGCCTTGAAGATGAAATATGATGACGGTTTTGTGGCCTACTTAAATGGGGATCCAGAACCCATTGCTGATGCTCTTGCCCCTTCGCCTGATCAATTGACCTTTGCTTCGAATGCGACAGCAAATCATAGCGACAGCCAGGCAATCGTTGATGAATCATTTAGCGTTTCCTCTTCACTTCTCAATGTCGGCAGAAACGTCCTCTGTATTCATGGATTGAATCGCTCTTCAACGAGTTCTGATGTCCTTTTTTCTCCCACTTTGGAGGGCTTAGTCGTTGGAGGGTCGTTCTCGACTTCTTATTTCACCTCAGCGACTCCGGGGTCTGCCAATGTCGCCGGATCGACGACTCCTGGGCCTGTGATCAAAAAGGTCACACGCGACTTAGCTCCTCTCGATCCAGCTTCTGGTGACTTAGCCATTGAGGCGGAGGTGTTGGCAACGTTACACCCAATTTCATCGGTAACCTTGCACTCGCGGATTATGTACGGCGCAGAAAGCTCGCTCCAAATGGTGGACGATGGGTCAGGAGCTGATTTGGTTGCAGGCGACGGAATCTATACCGGGACGATTTCCATTTCATCGATGAATCCAGGTGAGATGTTGCGCTGGCGTGTCACGGCCACTGACACGCAAAATGTAGATTCTCGACTCCCGCTCTTTCCGGATCCGTTAGACTCAGCGGAATACTTTGGAACGATCGCTTACGATGCCTCTGTCGAGAGCTCCAACTTGCCAATTTTCCATTGGTTTACTTCCAATCCAAATGGAGCGAACTCTGTGAGCCCTGGTTCGAGAGGATCTGTTTATTATCTCAACCGCTTTTATGATAATATCCAAGCGGACCGTCATGGACAGTCGACGGGAGGGTTCCCGAAGAAAAGTTACGACATCGACTTCAATAAAGGCGATCGGTTTATTCCCTATGAGGGAGGTCCTGCGGCAAAGGATATCAATATGATTACCAATTACGCGGATAAATCGAAGACCCGCAACACCATTGGTTATGAAATCATGAGGAAGTCTGGGCATCCTGCTCACTACGCGTTTGCGGTGAGGATCCAGCAGAACGCTTCCTTTTTTAGTGTTGCTGATCTTATTGAAGATGGAGATGACAATTATCTCGATCGTGTGGGGCTCGATGACAAAGGAGCGCTATACAAAATGTATAACCGACTCGATTCAGCCTCGAGTGGCGTGAACAAAAAAACAAGGAAGAGCGAGAATAACAACGATCTCGCGGCCCTCGTTGCGGGCTTGGGACAGTCTGGAGATGCCAAACTACGCTACGGGTATGACAATATGAACATTCCCGGAACAATCAACTATTTGGCGGCTCTCGACATGACGAACAATCGTGACCACGGGCATAAGAATTATTATGTGTATCGGGATACGGAAGGATCAGGAGAATGGCGGCCCTTAATCTGGGATATTGATTTATGTTTGGGGCGCAATTGGAGGTCTGGACCTGCTTATTTCGACGATGTTTTCACGAATAACAATCTCCGGGCAGGGCCGTCAAACCGCATGAAAACGCTTATTTTTGGAGATCCTGTTCTTAATCAAATGTATTTGCGCCGCATGCGCACCCTAATGGATGAAATGCTTGGCCATCCGTCCACTCCGGTGAATTATCTCCGCGATCGGGTCAATGAGTTAGTCTCGCTGATTGATCCGAACGACAATAGCCCAAACTCAGGAAGTGATGATGCTGATTTGGATTATCGGAAGTGGGGATCGTGGGGCAATAACAATGCCATGAGGCCGGCAGCGAACCGAATCCTCACCGAGTTTATTCCAAGTCGTCGGAGTCAATTATATGCTTTGGGAGAGATTCCATCAGCTCAGCCAGTGGGAACTCAAATCAATATTGGAACCATTGATTACAATCCGGCGGTTTCAGGCGCTTCGTCAGATCAGGATGGCGAGTATTTGATTCTTCTTAATCCCAACAACTTCGCTGTCGACTGTTCGGGCTGGGAGATTTCTGGTGGGGTATCAATGGCGCTGCCTGCGGGGGCTGTGATTCCTGCAAATGGAGAGCTCTATATTGGACGGGACGCAGTTGGATTCCGAGGCCGTGTGATAAGTCCCAAGGCGAACGAGAAGCGCTATTTGGTTAGCGGTTATGATGGGCAGCTTTCAGCGAGAGGAGAAACCATTTTTTTGCATGATAATTTGGGAAATCTGATCGATTCAGAATCTTATTTGGGCAATGCAACTGAGGCCCAGAATCAGCTGCGAGTCAGCGAGATTCTGTACGAACCCTCAGCTCCAACACCTGAAGAGTTAGCGATGATTCCAACGCTGAGTCCTTCTGACTTCGAGTTTATTGAGCTCATTAATATTGGAGCAAATCCTCTCGATCTACAGGGCGCGCAGTTTTCTGAAGGTGTCACTATGACCTTCGGAGAGGGAGTTGTTTTAGCTCCAGGAGAGCGGTTGATCGTGGTTGCTAATCAGGAAGCCTTCGAGCTGAGAAATGGTGGAGGATTTCCAATTCGGGGCGAGTTCTCTGGGAACTTGAGCAATGGAGGCGAGCAAGTGCAAATCATTGATGCGCAGGGCGAAAACGTTCTCGAGTTCGCTTACGATGATGATTGGTATCCTCAAACAGATGGGGATGGATATTCCTTGGTTCTTTTGGACGCTTCGGAGACCTTGGTGACCGATTTTGATGAGGCTCAGAGTTGGAGTATTAGTGGAGGCCTAGGAGGGGATCCGGGCTCGCCGACGACTTCTTATTCGATGACCTTTGAACTCTGGAAGAATCAAGTTTTTGAGCCAGTACAGGCCGCCAATGAACAGGTTGTTGGCCCCGAGATTGATTCCGATGGGGATGGGATGAACACTCTCTTTGAGTATGCCTTTGGGACTGATCCGAACCAGACAGATACCAATTTAGGATACTCTGTTGCGTTGATGGATCTTGAGGGGAGTAGCTATCAGACCTTAACTTATCGCCGCCGAATTTCTTCCTTAGATCTAGATTACGCCGTGCAGGTGAGTAGTGATTTGGTGAATTGGACAACGCTCAATGATATTGTGGGAGAGCCGGTAGACCAAGGAAATGGCATTGAGTCGGTGACCGTCAGAGACCAAGAAGCGCTGGCAAGCTCTGATCGTCGGTTTATTCGCTTGGTTGTTTCCCTTGCTCGCTAGAGTCTGGTCGCGCGATGATGAATCGGCAATTGTCTCAAGGATTGGCGCTCGCATGGCTTCTAGTTTCGTGCCAAGAGCAGCCGGTTACTGAAAAGGAGCCCCATAAAGAGGTCTCTGAACCGTTGCAAAGTCGAAGTGCGGACTCATGGGAAACCGAAGAGTTTACGGAAGCCATTTCTCAGCGACTCGAGCAATGGAAGCATTATCTAAAGGGTGAAGTGGTCGATGGACTGGTTGGGCAAAGTTCGAGTTTGATTGGAGAGAATCTTGAGAGGGTTGGGCAGAGTGGGGCTTTCTCAGTCAGGCGAGCAACGGACTTCGATTCTCAGCTCATCAGTCTTGTTAAAGCGCTGAGCCTCCTCCGAGATTCTTTTGGAGATGAGGTTATTAAGCTCGCGGAAATTAAGACAGTCCACGTTGAGCTCGATGCTCAAGGAGCAAAGACAAGACACTTAGTTCATCTCGCAAGTCAATCCAAGCAGATCAATGCGGAATGGTTAGCTCAATGGAAGAGGACTCCGGATCCTGAACTTGAGGCGCTCCAAATTGAGAGTTTTGAAGAGGTTGATGGTTCACCTCAACGACGGTTCATGGAATCGACTCAGCAGGTTTTGGGATCGGAAGATGAGCAGATTCATCGAAGTCTCGACCATTGGTTAGCCCGAATTGAAATGAAATTTGGTATCGATATTTCAGGATCTCATGGAGTTTCGGTGGCTGATCTGAATGGTGATGGACTTGATGATCTCTTTTTCCCAGATGCGGGAGGATTGCCCAATCGTCTGTTTCTTCAAAATGACGATGGGTCTCTCAAAGATTTCACCACGGAGTCAAAGCTGAATTATTTGGATCATACCTACAGTGCGCTCTTTGTTGATCTTGATAATGATGGTGACCAAGATGCTATTCTTGCCATGTCCCGAGGGCTGCTTTGTTTGGAAAATGATGGAATAGCTCAGTTTAAGGTCCGATCAGTCGAGGCGTTTCCTCAGGCAGTTCCATATTCCTTGAGTGTTGCGGACTATGATCAGGATGGGGACATTGATATTTACGTAAACTGCTATACCAAACGCTTTGGAGTTCTTGCGACAAAAGACGTCTTAGCTCGACCAGTGCCCTATCACGATGCGGTGAATGGAGGGCGTAATGAATTGCTCCAAAACGAGGGGGGCTTCCGATTTCGCCTTGTGACCAAGCAAGCTGGATTGGGTGAGCAGAATTATAAGTTTTCCTATTCCTCGAGTTGGGAGGATTACGATTTAGACGGAGACCTCGACCTCTACGTCGCCAATGATTTTGGACGGAATTATTTTTTCGAAAACCAGCTTGTTCCATCTGGTCGGCCGGTGTTTCACGAAAAAGCGGCTGAAGTTGGCATCGAGGATATTGCAGCCGGGATGTCTACCTCTTGGGGAGATTTTAATAATGACGGCCGGGCTGATTTGTATGTCGGTAATATGTTTTCCTCAGCGGGAAATCGCATCGCTTTCCAAGAGCGGTTTAAACCCAAAAGTGGTGAGCTAAAGGAGCTCTACCAACGTCACGCTCGAGGCAATTCCCTTTTTCGGAATCTCGGGGGAGGGCGCTTCGAGGATGTCCCCGGAGCTGCGGGCGCTTCGATGGGGAGGTGGTCTTGGAGCTCACTCTTTACGGATTTTGATAACGATGGTTGGGAAGACATTCTTGTTGCCAATGGTTTTGTGACTCAAAAAGATCCCGATGATTTGTGAAGTTTTTATTGGCGACAGGTCGTGTCGCAAGCTCCGCAAGATGCTGAGGTGGAAACCGAAAAAGCAAACTATCTCGAAGCGTTTAGTCAACTGGCCAAAAAAATTCGTAATGGAGCTTCATTTAGCGGGCGAGAACGCCATTGCGCATTTTTAAATCGCGGCAATGGCTCCTTTGCTGATGTCTCAGCCTTGTCAGGAATTGGCCTTCCCGATGATGGAAGAGGGATTGCACTTACTGATTGGGATCAGGACGGCGATGTTGATGTTTGGATCTCCAATCGTAGCTCTCCTCGACTCCGCTTTTTTCAAAATAAAATTCCAGCAAAGGGGCCGAATTGGGTCTCGTTTCGTCTGGTCGGTGACCCCTCTCATCAAACCCCCCGAGACCCGGTTGGGGCGCGAGTTATTCTTGAGATGAAGGATGGGAGTATTCGCAGCAAAACTTTGCATGCTGGAGAAGGTTTTCTAAGCCAGTCTTCGAAATGGTTGCATTTTGGTCTTGGTCAGAACGCTGAGATTTCTGCTGTCCAGGTCCATTGGAAAGGGAGGGATTACGAAAAGTTTGGAGGTCTTGAAGCCATGCAGCGTTGGGTCCTAAAACAAGGAACCGGGAAGGCGTTGAAGACGCCGCTGAGAAACTTGCCGGTGATCGAAACTGAAGAGTGGCCTCGTGAGCCCGAAACTGGAACCGCCAGAATGGCTTGGTCGCTGCCTTTAAAAATCCCAAAGCTGACCTTTCAGGATTTGAGTGGCCAAGAACGTGATCTAAGCAAGATGGCTGAAAAGAAGATCATTTTACTTAATCTCTGGGCGACGTGGTGCGAACCATGCGTTGAAGAATTAAAAATGCTCCAAGAGCAGTCCAAGCAACTAGCTCAGCAAGGGATTGAAGTGGTTGCTCTCAATGTTGATCACTTAGGAGAAGCAAACCCGTCCACCAAAGATCCTCGCTCCTTCGTAAAAGAAATTGGATTTCAAGGCACAGTAGGAAGTGCCTCTCCGAAACTTGTAGAGCTCTTGGATCAGTCGATGACTCAGACATTTTTTATCCATCGAGCGATGCCAGTACCAGCTAGTTTTTTAATCGATCGAGGGGGGTGGTTGAGTATGGCTTATAAAGGGACGTTTGATTTGAAGACCCTACTTGCAGACGTTCAAACTCTTGGCAAGGGGCCAGAAACCTCTCGAACTGCGGCGATGCCTTACCGAGGTTTGTGGGCTGATCGCGAATTTGCGACCAATCTTGCAAAAGAAGCAGGCACATATATCGAAGGTCAGTATTATGGCGATGCCCGTCATTTACTTGAGGACTTTCTAAAAGAGAAAGCTCGACCTCCGATCAAAGCGACCGATCAAAAGACCTACGCTCAGAATATGCAGCAAGCAGAGGTGTATTATCTCTTGGGAGAAATTGCGCGCCTCGAGAACCAGGGAAAGCTGGCAATTATTAACTATGAAAAATCACTCCAGTACCATCAGAAACAGGTCCTGGTGCTCAATCGCTTAGCATGGTTACTGGCAACACAAGAGGATCCAAAGATTCGAAATGCAAAGAGGGCAGTGGATCTTGTGGATTTCATGTTGCAAGCTCCCGCAGTCGCTCAGAGTCCAGAGCATTTAGGAACGGCCGCCGCCGCATACGCCGCTGCTGGTGATTTCACAAAAGCGGTGGCGTTGACCCAAAAGGTGATCAATCTTCTCAAAGAGAAACAGGAGTTCGATCGCTTAAAAGAACAAGAAAAACGACTTTTGCTTTATCAATCCAACGAGTTCTTGACGGAGTAAGATGTCGTTTGTTACTCCCTGAAGTTTTACTTGCCGTTTTGTTGCGTGCAACTAAGTTGCGGGTGTGAGTATCTCATTGAGGAATCAAAAACGAGTCTGTGGGCGTCGCCCTGAGGGCATGGCAGCTTGCCTACTTCCCTATGAACAAGATGGGAAGATTGCTCGTAGCGCCTTTGAGGATGCTGTTGGTCGGACTGATCAAGCCGGCCTCAAATGCGCAGTCAATATGGATACTGGGTATGCCAACTATCTGACCGATCAGGAAAGATCTGATGTCTTATCGTGGACGCGCCGGGCGTTGGGCGAAGATAAACCCTTTGTCGCTGGAGTTTTCGTAGAGGGATTAGAGGGAGATTTAATTGATCTGTATCGACGGGGCGCTGATCACATTGCCGAGTTTGGAGGCACTCCGATTCTATTTCAGACAACTCGCTTTCATGAATGGTCAGCTTCTCAAATCGTTGATCTCTACGCCACAATTTGTGAACCCTATGAATCTGTCTTAGGTTTTGAACTTGGGAAAATGTTTGCACCCAACGGAATGATTTTTTCTAAGGAGGTGATTCGCGGCTTGATGAACATTCCATCTTTGAAGGGCATTAAGCATTCCTCGCTGGACAGAGGCATTGAGTTGGATCGGTTGGCCTTGCGTGATGAGCTTCGCCCAGATTTTAGAATCTACACTGGGAATGATCTTGGGATCGATATGATTGAGTTTGGTTCTGATTATCTTTTGGGTCTCGCTGCATTTTGTCCGGAAAAATTTGCTCAGCGAGATCAACTCTGGGAGGCAGGTGATGACGCTTACTATGAGTTGAACGATGCGCTCCAATACCTCGGCAATGTCGCCTTTAGAGAGTCGGTGCCAGCATATAAACACAGTTGTGCGGTCTTCCAGCATTTGCTGGGTCGAATCCCAAGTAGTGAACCGCATCCGCAATGTCCTCGACGCCCAGAGTGGGAAGCTGAAATTATCTCCGACTGCGCAAAAAGGCTTGGATATCTGTTGTAATGGCTAAGGCTCCCGTAAAGATTACGATGGATCAAGTGGCCGAAGTCGCGGGAGTTTCTAAGGCTACGGTTTCTCGAGTGCTTGGTGGCTCATCACTCATCGGAGACACAGTTCTTCAACACGTCGAGCAAGTGGCTCGAGATCTGGGTTATGTCCGGCGAAATCAGAAGCGTCATGCCCGTCGTTCAATCTTGACCATTAAGATCATTCTTCCTGCGGCTACCAATAGCACCGCTCAACTTTTTTACAGTTTAACGGATTTGGTTGTTGGCTTGAGAGAAGGCTTACAACCATCTCCTGCAAACATTATCGTGGAAACAAACCTTCGTGACTATAAACCTTTTCGCCACAAAAAGGGCGGGGAGGTTGATGCTTTCGTTTTTGCTTTTCACAGGCCATCTAGCGAAATGCTCAGCGAAATTGAGGAGAAGGGAATCGCGTGTCTTGTTTTAAACCGTATTACGCGGGGAGTCAGACAAGTTGTGAGTGATCATCGGCATGCCCTCGGGTTGATTGCGCAACATTTGGCGGACCGCGATGTGACGGGGAATTGTTGTTTCGTGGGCTATCAAGGAATTGATGATGTCCTCAGAGCGCGTTTGCAAGGTTTTGAACAAGGGTGTCAGAAGTACGCAATTCGCTTTGAATCAGATTTGGATGTTTGGGTGGCAGAAAGCCCGCAGTCGATCACGCAGTCGGAGGTGGAAAACCTTTTGTCAGATGGCGTGACGACTTTTGTTGGTGTTAACGATGTCGTGGGAGCGATTTTAATTCAGCATATTAAGGGATTGGGATTGCGTATTCCGGAAGATGTCAGAGTCACCGGCTGCGACCTTGGACCTGTTCACGGAATTACCTTCCCAAAGCTCACCACTGTTGATTTATCAATGCTCGATCTTGCAAAGCAAGCAGGCCGCTCTTTGCAGGCATCGATTGTGCACCGAAGCGAAGAGAAGCGAACGTTGCTGATTAAGGGGAAATTAATTAAAGGAGAAACGACCTGAATGATGAGTTATCCAGATTTAGCGATTCATACGTTTACCACGAAGTTTTGGTCTATGAGTGAATGTATCGAAGGCTACGCGAGGCGCGGAATTGGTGGTATTTCAATTTGGCGAGAAACTCTTGAAGGGGAAGATTTGTGTGCCGTGGCTCAACAAGTCAAAGATGCTGGTTTGGAAGGGATTTCTCTCGTGCGAGGTGGGTTTTTTACTGGTAAGACAAAAAAAGATCGGTTCAATGCACTTGAAGAGAACCGTCAAGCGATTCGCGAGGCAGAGGCCCTTGAGCTTCCATCACTTGTGCTGGTCTGTGGAGCAACCGTTGGCCAAAATCCTCGCGAAAACTATCAACAGATTCTCGAAGGAATTGGATCTCTTGCCGATGAAGCAGAGGCACATGGAGTCAAACTACTTGTCGAGCCGTTGCATCCTATCTACGCGGGAGACCGATCGGGAATTTCTTCGCTCAAAGTTGCCAATGACCTTTGTGAAGAATTGTCTCATCGTAATGTTGGCATTGCTTTAGACGTCTATCACGTTTGGTGGGAGTTAGATTTGGCTGAGCAAATCAACCGCTGTGCGCAAGGCGGCTGGCTCGACACATACCACATTTGTGACTTCAAGCCGAATCAAGAGCATTTGCTTTTAGACCGGGGGATTATGGGTGAAGGGTGTGTCGACCTCGTTGGTATTGATCGAATGATGATGGAAGCTGGCTTCGAGGGGAAAAGGGAAGTTGAGATCTTTTCGGCCAAATGGTGGGCAAAGAATCAAGAGGAGTTTCTCGATGAGATTCTTAACGCATACAACGAAATCTATTAAAAAATGAGTATCAAAACAATTGGCATCATTATGAATGGTGTGACTGGACGTATGGGAACAAATCAGCATCTCGTTCGCTCGATTTTGGCGATTCGGGAGCAAGGAGGGGTTCAGTTAGAGAGCGGAGAAACCCTGATGCCTGATCCAATTCTCTGTGGTCGAAACGAAGATAAGTTACGATCTCTCGCGGAGCAATACGGTGTTGAGAAGTTTACCACCGATCTTGAAGCAGTCCTTGCCGATGATTATTACCAAGTGTTTTTCGATGCTTCAGGGACTCCCTACCGCGTTGCTTTTTTAGAGCGAGCGATTGCGGCTGGCAAACATGTCTACTGCGAGAAACCAACAGCGGTTGATCCTGCAGAAGCCTTTCGAATTGCAGAGGTGGCAGAAGCAGCGGGAGTCAAAAATGGAACGGTTCAGGATAAACTCTGGCTACCTGGTATCCGTGCCTTTTTGAAACTGAGAGATGAAGGTTTCTTCGGGAGGATTCTTTCTGTTCGGGGTGAGTTCGGATATTGGGTGTTTTCGGGACATGATGAGGATCAACCCGCTCAGCGTCCAAGTTGGAATTATCGCCAAGAGGATGGTGGGGGGATCATTATCGATATGCACTGCCATTGGCGTTACGTTATCGATAATCTTTTTGGGGAAGTTACAGAGGTATTTACGCACGCGCAGACGCATCTTCCAGAAAGAATCGGTGAGGATGGCGAACCTTATCGCTGCACAGCAGACGATTCCGCGTATGCGCTTTTTAAGACCAAAGAGGGTGTGATCTGTCAGTTTAATTCATCATGGGATGTGCGCGTCCGTCGGGATGACCTTCTCACGATGCAAGTTGATGGGACCAAGGGAAGTGCGATTGTGGGGTTAAGAAAATGTTGGGCCCAAAGTTTAGTAGAGACTCCTCGACCGGTCTGGAATCCAGACGTTGATAGCCCCATCGATTTTTATGATGGGTGGGAAGTCGTTGATCCAGGTCCCTGTGACAATGCCTTTAAGATTCAGTGGGAGCTCTTTTTAAAGCATGTTGCTTGTGATGGAGCTTTTCCGTGGACCCTCCGAGAGGGAGCGAAGGGAGTTGAACTTGCAGCCAAGTCTTGGGAAAGCCATCACTCTGGAAGTTGGGTAAAAGTTTAGTTTCGGCCTTGCCTGTTTGGGGCCTTTTGGGAAATCCTTACTCAGCACTTTATGGAAACACGCGTCCACCTTCCAAGCGACAAAAAACCCTCTTCAATTAAGCACGTCGTATCAGCGCTTAATGATCAAGGGCTTCATCCTCAGCATGACCAAAAAGACTGGGGTGATTGGATTCATCTTCCTCCAAATAAAACGGTCATTAGTATTGAATCCATCAACGGGATGACCAGCTCAGCGACCATTGAATACGCTGAAGGCGAAGACGATCATCTTGAGATCCCTATTATCACTGCCTTTCGAGAGCTGGGATGGTATGGAACTGATGAAGATGGTGAATACCAACTCTAAGTGACGCTCTAGCGCGAGGCCTTCACTCGAAGGAATTGCTTCCCTCCTCTCCAAGGAAGCGGATGGCGGAATCTGATCGTTCGTGTTCCATCGGGTTGGCTAAGATCGGGAACCATTCTGAGTCCTCCTGGCAGCCAGATTGATAGATCGTCGCTGGTTTCTACTGAGAAGTCTACTCGATTGAACTCACCCTTCTGGGTCAGCGATAGGGTAAGGTATGATTCACCATCAACCATTTCAAATGCGCTTTCGATTGGAGGAGGAAAATCTCCCCGAAGAAGAGGATTTGTTCCCAAAGCAAACTCCCAGAAATTACACCACCCATCTTGATCAGGATCGGCGTCAGATCCTGTGACTTCAAGGTCTGAAAGCTGTTCTGGTTGGAAGTGTAAGGAGAGCCAGTTTTCATAGCCGAGAACTCCACCTGGATTTCCGCCAAGAGAGTTAGAAGGTTGCCAATTGGTGGGCAGAGAGTGTTCGGCTCCATGATCAACGAGGACCAATGAATGCCCATCTAGATCAGCTAAATCAGGCCATGGGG
>JALRJZ010000045.1 GCA_023261045.1 Akkermansiaceae bacterium | reverse complement strand
CAGAGATCGGCAACCAATCAGGGTAAGACAGCTCGATTCTGCCCAAGGAGCGCTCATCGGCTTTAGAGGCCAATCTCGGTCCCCTCAGAACGAACGAGATGTCGAAATGCCTCGATCAACTTCAAACTCACCGGCCCAGGTTTCCCATCACCAACCTCACGCTCGTCGAGTTTAACTAGCGGAATGGTCTCCGCTGCCGTTCCTGTGAGAAACGACTCATCGGCTGTGTAGATGTCGTAGCGAGTGAGAGAAGCTTCACGAATTGGAATTCCCAAATCAGCACAGAGATCAAAAATCACCTGCCGAGTGATGCCGTCAAGGCTTCCGTCAGAGACCGGAGGAGTGACCACTTCGCCCTTTTTCACAATAAAGACATTATCTCCCGTACACTCGGCCACATAGCCTTGTTCGTTTAACATGAGCCCCTCCTTGGCCCCTGCCTTCAGAGCCTCAATCTTAGCCATGACGTTATTTAAGTAATTCAACGATTTTACCTGAGGGCTCAGGCTAGCTGGCGTCGGGCGACGAGTCGAACATGTCACAACCTCAAGACCCTTTTCGTAGAATTCCTCCGGATAGAGGGTAATCCCAGAAGCAATGATAAACATGGACGGCTTCGGGCACAAATAAGGGTTGAGACCGAGATCACCCACACCCCGTGTTACCACAAGGCGGATATAACCATCCCTCAAGCCATTGGCTCGGATCGCTTCTAGGGTTGCTTCGCAAACTTCATCGAAACTCCATGGCATCTTTAAAAGCAATGCTTTGGCCGACAAGAAGAGCCTTTCGATATGCTCATTGAGCCGGAAAACACGACCTTCATAAAACCGGATTCCTTCAAAAATCCCATCCCCGTACAAAATCCCATGATCAAAAACAGATATTTTCGCATCCGCCTCATCGACGATCTGACCATCTAACCATATTTTTCGACTCATTGATTTGTAACACTATAGGGTTCGGCGCGGAATCCTGCCTTGCCGGCGGCGGCTTGCAATCCTTATTGCTTAAGAATTATCACCTCCCATTTTTGCGAGGATCGCCACTCTAGCCTGCTGAGCATTCTCATCCTCTGGATGATCGCGCAAGATATCATCAAAACATTTTAAGGCAGCCTCTAAACGATCTGTTTCAGCCAAGATCATCCCACATTCATACTTCGCAAGCACGAGGTTGCCTTGAAGTGTCAGGGCTTTTTCTAATGCCTTTAACGCATCCTCTTTTTTACCCCTCAAACGAAGAATCCGGCCGCGGGCATACCATGCCGAGGCATCATCCGAAGCCAACTCAACCGCCTTTGCCGATGCCTCTTCTGCATCAGCAGGATAGCCTCCTTGCATAAGGGCCAAGGCATAACTCACGTAGACCTCAGGGCGATCTGGCTCGAGCTCAAGGGCATCTTCATAGTGGGTGATGGCGAGGCCTATTTTGTTCTGCCCGATTGCATCTGCAGCTTTCATGATCAAATCATCGACTTCACTTAAACCCAATTCACGAATCTTTGCTTGGGCCTTCTCAGCTTTTTCTGTTTGACCCGCTGCATTCAGTATTACGGCGTACAATTGCCAGCTTTGAACATCGGCCGGCTCCTCAGTTAAAGCAGACTCAATTGCCTTGAGAGCACTCGCGAGGTCTCCAGACTGAGCTGCATCAATGGCGGCGTTGTAATATTTTGCGTTCGGCGATGACATCGGTGAGACTCCTAACAAATCCCTATCGTCAGGCCGAGAGGGAAAATAGCCTCATTTCAATTCACGCTGTAGTCTTGCAAATCAATCCTTCCTGATCATCTTCAACCCAATGGCTCAAGTCACTCGAGAAATCCTGGTAAACACCCTTGAACAAATCGCGCTGCTTCTCGAACTCAAGGGTGAAAACCCATTCAAAACTCGAGCCTACCGAAATGGTGCCGAGATTGTTCAAAACTTTGACGGAGATATCGTCAGCCTTGCTGCACAGAATGAACTCAAATTAATCAAAGGTATTGGAGATGCTCTGCAGCAAAAACTCTTTGAATTAGCATCGACAGGAACCTTGAGATATTTTGAAGATCTCCGCTCAGAATTCCCCGCGAGCCTCTTCGAACTCTTCGAGCTCCAAGGTCTTGGACCCAAAAAAATTAAAGCTCTCTACGACAATCTGGGCATTGATTCGATTCATTCACTCAAAGAGGCCTGTGCCGGCACAGAAATCACAAAACTTTCGGGGTTTGGATCTAAAACCGTCTCAAAAATCCTTTCTACGATTGAAAACAGGGAAAAATTTGCCGAGCGCTTTCGCCTTGGTGAGGTCGCTCCACTTGCCGAGACTCTTCTCGAGAGACTCAAGAATCACCCAAAAGTCTCAAGAGCCGCGATTGCCGGATCTTACCGAAGATCTAAAGAAACTCTTCATGATCTGGATTTTCTTGTTGCCAGCTCGGAGCCAGTCGAACTGACCGCATTTTTTACCAGCTTTGACGAAGTTCACGAAATCATCGTTCAGGGAGAGACCAAAGCATCGATCCGACTCAATAATGGCCTTCAGTGCGACCTGCGTGCCGTCTCCAATGAGCACTATCCTTTCGCACTCCAGTATTTCACTGGAAGTAAAGAACACAACGTAGCCCTGCGCTCAATCGCTCTCAAACAAGGACTTTCTTTAAATGAATACGACTTTACTGGAGAGGTTCAACTCCCAGAAGTCAGAGAAGAATCTGATATCTACCAAGCGCTTGGACTCGAATGGGTTGCCCCTGAATTGAGGGAAAATCGTGGGGAAATTGAGGCGGCCCAGAGAGCTGAGCTTCCTCGCCTCGTAGAGCTCGATCATCTTCGGGGGACTTTTCATAATCACACCACCGCTTCCGACGGAAGCCACACCCTTGAAGAGATGGCCGCAGCAGCAATTGACCACGGTTTGCAATACCTTGGCATCGCGGATCACTCTCAATCGTCTGTTCAAGCAAATGGGCTAAGCGAAGTAAGACTACGCGAACAAATCGAAAAAATCCGCCAATACAATCAAGAAGCTCAGGACTTCAGATTATTTGCAGGATCTGAAGTCGATATTCTCAAAAATGGCGAGTTAGACTTCGAGGATGAACTTCTCGCACAACTCGACTACTGTGTCGCCTCGGTGCATAATGCCTTTGGCCTTCCGGAGAAAGAAATGACCCAGCGTATCATTCGCGCCATGGAAAATGAACATGTCACCATGCTCGGCCATTTGACCGGGCGGCTCTTACTGAAGCGAGACCCCTATGATCTTAATATCGAAAAGATTATCGACTGCGCAGCAGAAACCCGAACTGTTATTGAGCTCAACTGCAACCCGTGGAGGCTCGACATGGATTGGCGGTGGTGGCACCGAGCAAGAGATCGCAACGTTTTAACTTCCATCAACCCAGACGCTCACAAAACTGAACAACTTCAGTTTCTAGCATACGGAGTCCGACTCGCTCGTAAGGGTTGGCTTCGCCGAGAAGATGTTCTTAACACGATGAAGCTTAGTGAAATCCAAAGCTGGCTCGCACTGCCCAAGCATCAACGATGAACACCTTAGACATCATCGACTTGGGTCGTGACCGCGACTATCAAGAAACATGGGACTACCAAGAATCCCTTGTCAAAGATCGCCAGCAAGGAACCGCGAAGGACACTCTACTTCTGCTTGAGCATAATCCAGTCTACACGATCGGAAGAACGAAAGATCAAAGTAGCTTGAAGGCTCGAGAACACCTTCCTCATCCAGTTGTTGAAATCAACCGGGGTGGACAAGGAACTTACCATGGGCCAGGGCAACTTGTTGGCTATCTGATTCTTGATCTGAGCGCATCTCATAAAGACCTCCATCGCCATCTGAGAAATCTGGAACAATCGCTCATCTTAACTCTTGGTGATCTTGGATTAGGTGCGAATCGACGTTCGGGGCTTACGGGGGTGTGGGTCAAAGAACGCAAAATCGCCTCCCTCGGCGTTGGTGTTCGACGCTGGGTGACCTTGCATGGATTTGCTCTCAACGTGCAGCAAAAGTGTCTCACAGGCTTTGAACACATCACTCCCTGCGGAATTGATCAAGTGACGATGACCAGTGTCGAAACAGAAACGACTCAACCAATCTCCATCCAAACTGTGAAAGACCGAATCGGTCACAACCTTCAATTAATTCTACAGCGTGAAGGTCTCAACAGTGGGCAATAATTAGTCTCACTCGCTGGTTGGAGAGTCCTTAACCTTGGGTTTTGTCAACTGATCCCATAGATCCTCACTGGTTTCTTCGATAATGGGGCGTTGTCCTGGAAGGGTTGCTTCGAGTCCGGTCACGATTCGAAAACTATCTTCGGGTTCGGCAACAGTTCCCCCAATCTCAAAATCAACTCGAGAGTAGCCTTTTTCAATCTCGGAGAGACCAGGCAAACTTTTGAGTCTTGGCTCTGAATTAATCAAACCACGATTGATCAAAAGGGTCATTTTACCAACTAACTCTCCTTGTGCTGAGGCAACAACACTTCCTGATAAACGTAAGATGTCTTTCTGAGACATTTTAAAAGTTTCCAGCGCAACACCCTCAGGACGAATTTTTAGAGCCCCCTCAATCTCCGTGTCAAAAAAGATCCGATCATATCCTTCGTTAGGAAAAACCTCTTGAAGAGCCTTTAGAAAAGGAAACTTCTTTAATTCAAACTGGTAGCCCCGGAATCCAAGACTGAGCTCGGCAGGGAAATCTTCTCCCATTTTGTAAACCAACTTCCCCTCATTACTGGACTTAATCTCCCCATCAAATAATTGACCCAATTGAATCCCGAAAAGTTTTGAGGCGGGGAAATTACTGACCTCGACATCCATTTCCGAGCTTTCGCCCTCCTCCAAAGAAATCCCTCCTTGAATCTTAATCGAAGCATTGAGGGTCTGGAGGTTATCAATGGGCAATTCCAAAGTCAGAGGCTGGATTAACAACTCATTTGCTTCGACCCGCATGATGGCATTTGCGATCGGAAGAGGCTCCCAGCCTCGGAGTAGGAGTGTTCCTTCATCAATACCAATTCGAAAGCCCTGCTGCCCCATATAGCGAAGGCTCACACTCGCATCTCTCAGCGCCAGTGAACTGTCTTGCCCAAAAACGACATTGAGCGCATCACAATAATAACGGTCGAAAGAAAATGGAAACTCATCTTCTTCGAGTGCTTGAACAACCTCTCCACCACGACCGACAGGCATTCCAAGGAGCACTTCACCAAGGGCACCTCCGACCTCAACCCCGCCCATCCGAGCGCCTAAAAAGCTCACGAGAGACACATGTCCTTGCAGACGCTTAAGCTGCAAAGACCGAACAAAGGAATTCTCCCCCCAGCTAAATGAAGCCTCGTTCATTTTAACACTTGAGGGCCAAAGCTTTAAGCCATTGAAATTCGTCTGCGCACCAATCCACTCACTCGTTGCCTGCTCTGCCTTCTCGCGATAGGACTTACTGTTGTAATATAATAGGACAGAGATTGCGGCCAAGACGAGAAGCAAGCAAAGGGAAGCTGCAATCAGGATCTTTGCGATGATCGATTTCTTCGCTTTCTCGGGAGAGGCACTCGCAGGCTGATCAGTCCTACGTTTTCTCCTCTTGACCTTGCGCACGAGAGTTCCATCAGCACGAGTCACCATTTCACCCTGTGCCTCTTTCTCTCTTTCTTTATCTCGAAGAGCTTTCATCATCTCATCGAGACTATATTGCTCTTTACCATCTCCAGCATCGCCCGTTGGGCCGTCATGCGGAGAGGGGTCTCGGCGAGGCGGAATGGTAGAACTCATTAACGAAAGCGATACGGGTTCCCAGCGGGATCTAGAAGCTCTACGTTGACAAAGATAAGAACAGATCGCTTCTCAATGGAATGACCTTTATTTTGAAAAACTCGGCCAACCAAAGGTAAGTCTCCCAAAAATGGCACTTTGTCATTCACGGTCTTGCTCACCTCTTCGAGAAGTCCACCCATCACGATGGTCTGACCATCTGCAATACGAATAGCGGTTTTGCCTCGCATTGTCTTAAACAAGGGCATCAAAATCGAGTTGTCGGTGATCTTACCAAAGGTGCTACTACTACTGCTCGTGAGGCCCACAAAATCAATAGCGGTACTTGTCGATGATCCCGTAATCGGACTTCCGTAGTTCACAAATCCCTCAAAATCAGTAATGATTGGATTGACCTGAACTTCGATAATTTTGCGATCAGCACCCACCTCTGGAAGAACTTCTAGGGAAACACCAAGGTCTTTCTTTGTGAAACTTGAGGGGTGCGATGGAGTCACCACCGTATCGCCTCCACCCACAGCATTCGGAATCTCGGGCGGCTCGTATTCTTCTGGATAGATAAACTCAATGACCGACTGAACGACGGCATTTTGTCCTGGGCGGGTCATCACTTGTGGTCGCACCATCAAATCAGTTCCCTTCTTTTGCGATAAGGCACGCATCATCATCTGGTGTGCCGAATTATCAACCACTCCGATCAGGCTAATTGCTCCAGGTGAACGCAGCGCATTATTACTTCCACTTGGAGAAGGCAGGCTCAAGGTTGAGCTATTCCCAATGGCGCCACTTGTGAGGGTGCCTGTCGCGGATTGGGGCTGATCTCGGCTCAGTAAAGCATCGAGACCATCAGAATTATTTACCAAATCCCCGCTGCGTAATCCTGAAGTCACCGGATTACCAGAAATCATATCATTGATCGAAACGCCTGAACCCGTCGATCCGCCAGAAAGAGAGTAGGCACTACCGACCGATAACTCTCCAAGCATGGTGTCAAAACCTAACTCCTCAAGATTCTCCTGGCTGATATCAATGACCGTCGTTCGGACGGCAACGATCACCGGCTCGTCGAGCGAGGCACTTTCGACAATCGACTCAACAAGGGCCAGATTATCGGCCGTATTAATGACGGTGAGAAGATTCGTTGCGGCATTGTAAGTCGCCGTTGCTCCTTCTGGGAAGGGAAGATCAAAACGCTTGAGCTTCTCAACTGCGGTCAGACGCTTTGCGATGAGCCCACCTTCTTGCGCTCCTCCGAACGGATCATTTTCTTGAACCTGATTGGCTGTAGAAGCAGTAAGAAAGTCGGGAGGAACGCGAAATTCCCGGCGAATCAAAGTCGGGTCAGAAAATCCTGCCGCATTAATAACAACCGCGAATTCATCGACTCTGTAATTGGTCTTGGTCGCTGCCGTGATTTGCTCGAGAACCTCAATCATCGGCACGCTTTTGAGCTTGAGATTGATTCGCTGTGCTTGAACTGCCTTGACCGCCGGATGATCTTCGTCGCCTAAATTAATGACAAAGGCCACTCCTTTGGCAGACTCCGTGATGGTGCCGCTGTCCAATTGCACAGACATCACCCGCAAGTATTCGATTGCCTCAGCGAGAGAGGCATTGTTGAGATTTACCTCCGGGAAATTGATCGTATTGAGTTTCTCAAAGAGGTTTACAATCGATCCATTTTCTGCGGGGACACTTTGACCAACCGGCACAAAGCCTTCCTTTTTCGGAACCTTAAGTTCCCAGATCTCATCAACATCAGCAAGAAGCTTGGCCCTTGCCTGATCACGAGCTGATTGCCCATATTCAGATTTTGCTGCAACCACCCTCTCGAGACCACGGCGCGCCGCTTTGTTTGAAGGGTCAATTAAAAGCACATCCTCATAGACCATTTCTGCTCGATCAAACTGCCCGAGATCAAAATACCCCTGCGCTTCGTGTAAGAATTCAATCACTTGGTCGACCTCTTCCAAATGCTTCGGAGAGAGGGCGGGATTGATTCGAATCGGGTCTTTCTGCCCCGCGCGAAACTTTGCCACATTGGCATCCCCCGGAGCGAATTGATCCACATTTGCTAAAAGCTGTTCAATGGCCTTACGATCTCCCGTGCGTCGGAGATTCTGGCACTGGGCCAGAGATGCTTTGACGAGTCGCTGCACCGCAAGCTGACGAACAGCCGCAACAGTCGGCGCCCCTTTTGGCAACATTGAAAGTGCCTTATTATATTGGGAAATCGCCTCAACAAGCCCTCCATCCCGATAGGCTTCGTCTGCAAGCTCAATGACAGAAAACGCTTTTTCGGCATCTTCAGCACGACTTGCCGCCTCCTGAGAAAGGGGGTTCTCTTGCGCCAAAATCGGGACCGAACAGGCTAAAAGCCCCGACGCAAAGACTCCGTGGAGATTGAATTTCAGATTACCCATATCGTAGGAGCCACTCTTATAGGGAGGAAATCGGGCTCCGATAAGCCGAAAATCACGAAATTTCAACAATCGAGCAATTCTCACTCCTCACCCAGATCCGATGCGCTGGCCCGCACAATCCGATCAACGGTGAGCTTCGTGACAATATTGCCTTTCGCTCCCCGCCCCTTCACATCGATTTCTCCAAAAGAGAACAAACGAGAAACGTTTCGGAGGCGCAGTGCCGGCTTAAGGTGGATCATCACGGTATTGGCCGCACTTTCCTCAGCTGTCTCATGAACGGCAAAATACATCACTCGCGATCCTTTGCTGCCCCGACCCATCTGGTAAACCTTATCTCGAGTCACTCCTCCAATCTGGAAACGCTTCGCGTAGTACGGCCCATCTCGACCTTCGCGGTAAATCATCGAATAATACTTAGGGGCATCTTTACGGAGAATGGCCACATGAACCGGCCGCTTACCCACAAAGACTTTATCGGCAACCTTGGTCACCCTCATCTCACCATCCTGAGAAAAGGCGACAATCTCATCGAGTGTTGAACATTTTTCGATGGCCTGTTCCTTTTTAAGACCAATGCCGGCAAAGCCATTTTTGACATCAAGGAACAAGGTCTCACTGGCCACCACAACAGCCGAGCGCTTCACGGTCTCAAATTCCGTCAGTTCTGTCTTTCGCTCACGACCCTTTCCATACTTTTTGAGAAGCGATTTAAAATAGGCAATCGAGTATCGGGTGATATTACGAATGTCCTTTTCGGTCTCTTCAATTCGCCCTTCAAGACCACGAATCTCTTCATCAGCCCGAAAACTGTCATACTTTGAGATTCGCTTAATCTTAATTTCCGTAAGACGGATAATATCGTCTCGAGTGACCTCGCGCTTTAAAAGTTTTTTAAAAGGCTTTAGGCCCGTATCAATTGCCTCGATGACCCCTTCCCAAGTTTCACATTCCTCAATGTCTCGATAAATTCGATTTTCGATAAAGATCTTCTCCAGAGAACTGTAATGCCATTTGTCATTGAGCTCACCCAAAAGGATCTCAAGTTCCATGAGCAAAAGATCCTTCGTCATGAAGGCGCACTTCTTAAGGATCTCTGAAACGGGCATGAAATGCGGCCGCCCATCGTGAATGACACAAGCATTTGGAGAGATACTCACCTCGCAATCGGTGAATCCAAAGAGAGCTTCGCGGGTTGTTTCTGCATCAGCTCCCGAGGGAAGATGCACTAAGATTTCAACGTTTTCTGCCGTGTTATCTTCAATTCGTGAGATTTTGATCTTACCCTTTTCATTGGCACTTACGATGGAATCCATCACTCCTCCCGTTGTTGTTCCAAAAGGAATTGAGGTGATTCGTAGAAGCTTTGATTTTTCAATTTCAACTCGTGCCCGAACTCGGATTTTCCCTCCTCGGAGGCCATCACGATAGTCACTCACATCAGCCAAACCACCGGTCGCAAAATCAGGGAAAAGCTGAATTGGTTTTTTGCGCAAGGCCTCAATGCATGCCTCGATAATTTCACAAAAATTATGCGGCAGGATCTTACAGGCTAAACCGACTGCAATCCCCTCCACACCCTGAGCAAGAAGCAACGGAAACTTCATCGGAAGGGTAACGGGCTCTTTATTGCGCCCATCGTAACTTCGAGTCCAATTGGTCGTTTTGGGGTTGAAGGCAACCTCTAAAGCAAAGGGCGTGAGCCTCGCTTCGATATACCGAGAAGCCGCCGCTCGGTCACCAGTAAGAACGTTACCCCAGTTTCCTTGCGTATCGATGATGAGATCTTTTTGACCAATTTGAACGATTGCATCGGCAATCGAGGTGTCACCATGAGGATGATACTTCATGGTATTGCCCACGATGTTGGCGACCTTGTTATAGCGCCCGTCCTCCAACTCGCGCATCGAATGAAGAATGCGACGTTGAACTGGCTTTAGACCATCATTCAAATGAGGCACCGCACGTTCCATGATGACGTAACTTGCGTAATCAAGAAAGTAATCTTGATACATCCCTCCCAGGGATTGATTTTCTCGGGGCAAATCAGATTCTTCCATGGCTAATTGCGAACTACCTAAAATTTGTTAAGAGAACTTAACAATCCCACCGCCACTGCCAAACTAAAAAGGCAGGAATCAACTTCCTGCCTCTTTTGAGCGACTTCAATCAAGCAGACCGTTACTGACCGACAATCCGGTAAAACAAACGCTGCCCCGTGGTTGCCTCCAAGTCCGTAAAGATAAACTCAACTCCTTCAGCCACGTCGACTTCTGAAAATCCGCCAGAGATCTCACTCCATGGATCGCTCACTCCTAAATCAGCGGAAGATTGGATGACATAAGTCGCTGTCCCTAAACCTGTGGCTGTCAGAACGACCCGACCGGTGGATGCGTCCACGCTGATTCTTGAAATCACTGCATTTTCCTCACCTCCAGGATCGACCACCCCTCCATTGTCAAAGCCAGGGGTGTCACCAGCCTCAGCGTCGTCTGCGAAGTAAATCCCTTGGACCCACTGGGATGGATCATTTGAATCGCGATAAGCATGAGCTACAAGATAGCTTCCATCCGGCCCAATGACTGCAAACCCAGGATCCAAAGTCGCTGCGTAAACCTGCTCATCCTCTCCAAAACCGGCATCTGGATTGATGAGAGAGACCGCGTCAAGCAGCTGACCCCAAGGCGCACTATCAAGTGTTCCATCGTCATCCCCATCCAGATCGTCTCCCACGATCGAGGCAAAATCGGAAACCACTAAAATCGTGCAGTTATCGTCCACAAAATTCAATGAAACGACCATGTCCGGATCGCTTACAAAGCTCTGCTCGGGATCAGCCGCCACGAAGAAATTCCCATCCATCACCTTGCCAGAAAGATCAAGCGCTTCCACCACCACACCAGAATTTTGAGCGGCACTTCCTTCGGCAATCACCACAAGCCAGATCCTGTCGAGCGAAGCATTCAATTCACTCGATTTGAGTTCAAAATACTCAGCATCCCCTGCTTGGTTTGCATTAATCCGGATTTCATTGAGCACCACCTCTGCCGGGGTAAAAGGCTCGTCGTCAGCCACTACCAGAGACGCTTGAGCCTCTCCGTATCCTCCCACCGGGTCCTTGACGGTAACCACCACCGCTTGCGGACCATCAGACAAAGTATCATTCTGAGCTGACACCTCGAAGGTTGCCATGAGACTTCCACCAGGGATCGTGACGGTCGCTTGACTCACGGCTTCCGAAGGATCACTGATCTCAACGCTCAGAGTTAAATCTGCCTCCGGAGCAACATTGACCTCGATGGTCCCAAGCGAAACGCCCCCATTCTCACTGATGCTCGTCGGGGACAACATGAAAGACATCTCAGGAGAAGGCACCCCATCATTGACAGTAATCGAGGAAATATCAAAACCGTCGCCCGCTCCATTGACATTAAAAGAAAAGCCCACCTTCAAGCTTGAGACTCCCGAAACATCGACAGACTCATCAAAGTCTAAACTCCCATCTGTCGTTACTCGAGGCCCGTCTGTCTGAATCCCATCGAGGACAAAATACCAGTGAAACCCTTCGGCAGCGGCATTAAACACGGCTGACCCACGGGTCGATGCGAAGGCCAAAATATTGACTGTGCTCAATCCAGAAACATCGATTTCTTCCGTTTCGAAAAAGGCCTCTCCTCCCCAGTCGTCAGAAATCAGCAATCCCCCTTCGGTAATAAACCGATTGGTAGAACCATCAGTCGCAGGATCTACATCCCAAAAAATCGACCAATTCGCTCCTTGGATAGGGCTCGCCTCGAGCTCATCTGCACCCGAACTATCATGGGTCGAACCCTGGCCATCGACGGAAAAATCTGCCTCATACAAATCTGCGGAGTAAGAAAGACCGATAAGGACGGGAACGATGAGCAAGGAATAGAATTTCATCAGACAGGGCTTTTTTAAGAGAAACAGAGAACTCACAAGTGCTTGTAAAGAAACACTTAGATATCCGGCGGGACCCTTAACTAAAAACTGCCACACTTCCAACCATCTTCCTCGTGACAATCACGCCACATCGCTAAACTTCCGCAGAATCAACGTCATCTCTAAGGTTTTCGATAATAAATCCCTGCCGGTCTGGGGTGTTTTTGCCCATGTAGAAACTTAACAATTCTTTAAGACCTTTCCCTTCCTCCATCTGAACCAAATCAAGTCTCATCTCGTCCCCAATCATAAACTTAAACTCATCAGGAGAAATCTCCCCCAATCCCTTGAAGCGAGTAATTTCTGGATTTCGCCCTAATTCAGAAACCGCTGCCTCTCTTTCCGCCTCATCATAACAATAGATCGTCTTTTTCTTATTGCGGACCCGAAACAAAGGAGTTTGCAAAATGTAAAGGTGCCCCTCTCTGATGAGCTCCGGGAAAAATTGAAGGAAGAAAGTCAACAGGAGCAGACGAATATGCATCCCATCGACATCCGCATCCGTCGCGATCACCACCCGATTAAATCTGAGCGCCTCGATATCCTCCTCAATACCGAGGGCCGCTTGCAAGAGAGCAAACTCCTCATTTTGATAGACCACTTTTCGAGTCAAACCGTAAGTATTTAGCGGCTTGCCACGGAGGGAGAAGACAGCCTGCGTCTCAACGTTTCGGCATTTGGTAATCGAGCCACTTGCTGAATCTCCCTCAGTAAGAAAGACCGTGGTCTCAGACGCCTTCTTATGTTTTGTGTGATAATGAGCGCGACAGTCACGAAGCTTTTTGTTGTGCACTTTGACCTGACGAGCTCTCTCCCGAGCGAGTTTTTTTACTCCGCTAAGCTCTTTTCTCTCTCGCTCGGAAGCAATAATCCTTTTTTGAATTGCTTCAGCGACGCCCTGATTTTTGTGCAGATAATTATCGAGCTGTTCTTTAAGGAAATTTAACACAAAGGTCCGCACCGTTTCTCCTTCAGGGGAAATGGAGGTGCTTCCAAGTTTGGTCTTTGTCTGACTTTCAAAGACTGGTTCTTCAATTCGCACGGAAATCGCAGCCACGATCCCCGATCGAATATCAGAGGGATCATAATTCTTTTTGTAAAAATCCCGTAAGACTTTTACCACCGCTTCCCGAAAAGCAGCCAAATGAGTCCCTCCTTGAGTTGTATTCTGCCCATTGACAAAGGAATAATAATCTTCCGAGCTGCCAGGGGCGTGAGAAAAACTCACCTCAATATCTTTTCCGATAAGGTGAATGGGTTCGTAAAGAGGCTCATCATCCATCTCCTCTTTAAGAAGATCTAGAAGGCCATTCTTGGACCGAAATCGCTTTCCATTAAAGACAACTGACAATCCCGGGTTCAAATACGAATAGTAGCGACACATCTTCTCCACGAAGGGAGCCTTGTAATTTGTCCGTTTCGGAAAAACGGTCCGATCAACATCAAAGGCGATCCGCGTTCCAGCCTCCCCATCATCCACTCGGGGCTTTTTCATTTCCTCGACAACCTCGCCTTTAGAAAACTCAATGGCTTTCGTTTGGCCATCTCGCCACGCTTGAATCTCAAAAAACTCACTCAGGGCGTTGACAGCTTTGATCCCAACGCCATTGAGCCCCACCGACTTTTTAAACGCTTCGCTATCGTATTTGGCACCGGTGTTAATCTTTGCAGCACAATCCATGAGCTTTCCGAGAGGAATTCCCCTTCCAAAATCGCGCACTTCAACGCGTCCCTCAGCATCGATATCAACGGTGATTTCCTTACCGTGCCCCATCACGAATTCATCGATGGAGTTGTCAATGACCTCCTTAAGCAAAATATAACCTCCATCGTCCGCAGAGGATCCATCTCCAAGCTTGCCGATATACATCCCTGGACGAAGCCGAATGTGCTCCCGCCAATCTAAGCTCTTAATATCATCTTCCGTGTAACTTGCCGAAGCAGCCATGGCGGTGAGATTATTTAACTTTTCTAAAGTTTCAAGAACTCGCTGCCCATCATTCGAAATGAGCGGCCTTCAAAGCAAAGCCAATCAATGGCTATTGAAGTTGTCGTCGCGAGCTCTGTCAGTTAAAGCTTCTTCGCCACAGAATTCAGCTTTTACCGCCACAAGACTTCTCGTCAGCCAAGGCCTCAAGATATGCGTTCCCAATTTTTTTCAGCAAAGCCATCCCTTAAAATCTGTGGGGTCACCACAAAAGAGGACGCGCTGTCCCTTGTTGAGATGGGAGTTGATGCCCTAGGCTTTAACTTTTGGCCAAAATCAAAACGCTATTGCTCCCCTG
>JALRJZ010000044.1 GCA_023261045.1 Akkermansiaceae bacterium | reverse complement strand
AAGGCATTATGTTTTATTGCATCAAACCGAGCGACATTTAATTGAACAAGTTTTTTATCGGAAAATAAAGCTCTCGAGCCTGAGATAAAATCATTTAATCTTGTGCGAATCATTTCGTCCATTTCCATGAGATTAAGGATTTTAAGTTGAATAATGAACTCTGAAAATCGAGGATTCCGGGGTGAGAGTGATTTTTGTGGCAATCATCTTTGCTCTAATATCGTGTTCTGATCATGAAATGCTAAAAATCAGGCAGTTTCATCTTCGAAGCGTAGAGGTTTCAAATGGAAATGACTTTATCCGCGGAGAGATGAACAAAAGGCTCTATGGAGCGGTGAGCTTGGATGAACGTGAGGCTCGTAAAGGTCATTACTATGACATCAGCTGGAAAGGGCTCAGTGGGGAGCAACCAGTGACCGTCTTATTTGAATATCGTCAAGAATTGACAGGAGCAGATGAAAAAATGATCAAGCGAATTCTAGCTCCCGCGACGGACGGTAAAGTAGAAATACAGATTCTTGGCGAAAGTTATCATTCACAGGGACGGGTTCTTGCCTGGCAGGTGACTCTGTTAGAAGGAAGTGAGCAGGTTGCACAAAAAAAGTCATATCTGTGGGATTAGACAAGAAAATCTGGATCGCTCGCTATCAGCTTAGATCCAAGGGCTTGCTAAACGCGAGGAGTGAGCGGGGAGTTTTTGAGGGGGCTCTGATTCGAAGGGGATCGGGGTTTTCAGCGCTTCATCCTTGGCCAGAATTGGGCGATCCTTCTCTCGATGAATGCTTAGAGGATCTTGCTCATCAAAAAACAGAGATGATCGTGCAGAAGGCGCTCATGTGGCTCTCTGCGGATGGCTGTGCTCGTGAGGAGGGGCGTTCATTGTTTAAGCAGCAACCGCTTGCTCTCAACCATGCCACAATCCCTCAGCTCACTGAACAAAAGCTTTCTCGAGCGGTTGAGAATGGTTTTGGTTTTGTGAAAACAAAAGTAGGCCGACAATTCATCGAAGAATTAGAGTTCATCCGACAACTCTCTCGAAGCTGGCCTGAGCTTCGGTGGAGAATTGATTTTAATGGTTTAGGTCAAGAACTTGAGCTGAGAGAGGCATTTTCCAAGTGGTCTGAGCAGGAGCTCAGTCGAATTGATTTTCTTGAAGATCCAATCATGGGACACGCTGAGGACTGGAGCCGGCTTTCATTAGATCTTGGTCTTTGTCTCGCAAGTGATCGATGGGGCAAGAGCTTTTGCGATGATGCAAAGGTGAGGGTTCTCAAGCCAGCAGTCGATTTAATCGAACCTGGTCCAGGTCGTCGGGTTGTTACTAGTTATATGGACCATCCCATTGGGCAAAGCTTTGCGGCATGGGAATCCCTCAAAATCGACCAAAGCGAGGTTTTTGGGCTCATGACCCATGAGCTCTTTGAGCCCAGCGATTTTTCCGAATTCCTTGGTTTAGCGAGCCCCGTTTTTACCATCCCAGATGGAACTGGGATTGGTTTCGATGACTGTCTTGAAAAACTTGATTGGAAAGTGCTCTAAAGATTATTGGCGGCACCTCAAGAATTTCTTAGCAGGATTGATTGGCTGAATCTTTAGAGCTCTTTGCCATTGATCGAAAGTTCATGAATCGACCAGAAAAGACTGTGCTGTCCAGTTTGAGTAATACGAACAAATTTGGCATCAGTTGGGGGGAAGGTGATTCGGGTAATGGGGTCATTTCCTTTGCCTTGGGCGACGGGTTTGGCCCACCTTTGGCCATCTTGTGAAACCTGAACCTCGTAGCCTCTTGGGTAATCTCGATCTGAACCTTTCGTGTCGAGGGTTATGGTAGTGATCTTTGAAAGCTTGGGGAACTCAACTTGAACCCACATTCCTTTTTTCATCGAAGTTCCAGTCGAATATCGTGATTTAGGGTCTCCATCGACACAGCCATTTAGTTCGCCTGCGTTATTGCTGGCGGTGAGTTTCCATGATTGGCGATTGGCAAGGACGGGAGGCGAGAGCTCTTCGATTTCTTTTTGGGTCCAAGGCTCTTTGCGAGAAGCGTGATGATTCCTCAGTGCCGCGACAGTTTGAGGTGTTGTGATTCCATAGTTATTATCAAAGGAATTTCTAATGTAGGTCACAATGTCGGCAATCCATTGATCATTATTTGAAGCCATCGAAACCATCAGCCCTTCGTATTTTTTGCCGTCGATTTCACCAGTGAGTCCATGAAGCAGGGTTCTGATGCTGGAAGCGTCGCCCCCAGCGAGGCGGGGATTGTGAACGAACGATGGTGCCAAAAAATGCCCTTTCTGACCTGGCATGGGAGTGCCTTTTCCGTCCGCTCCATGACAAGAGAAACAGAGTTGTCGGTAAATCTCCTTTCCATGAGTCATCGCTTGAGCGAAGGCTCTATCCTGGAGTTCTCTCGCTCGTTCTTCTGCGCGGTCGGCGAGAATGGAGCCTTTGAGCTTTTGGATTCCTTGGATCGTTTCGTTGTTGCGATGCTTTTGAACAAGCAAATCAACAAGCGATTGGAGCTGAGGCTCTTCTGGGTTGCTAAAGCCAATAGAGTTGATGATTTGGATCGCAAATTCTAGATCATCATCGAGGTAAGGTGAAGATGCTAGGGCATCAATGATTTGTTGGTCGTTTTGAGCAAGGAAGGGTTCGGCGACGCGAACACCATGAGTGCGAAGCACCGATGATTGATCGTTCAGAGAAGCCAAAAGAATTTGAGAGCTGATTTTTCCGAGACCTTCAAGTGTCCAGAGAGCATGGAGACGACCTAAATCAGAGCCCTTTGCCAGAATCATTTTTTCGAGTTGGGAAACGACTGTTTCTCGATCCTTTCGAAGAATAATGAGCTTTTGAGCGGTGTCGCGCCACCAACCATTGGGGTGACTCAGGTAAGACACGAGTTCTGAGGTTGATTTTTCTAAGAGGCGAGGTGTAACGTCTGGTTTGTAACTTTCGTGGACGAGTCGATAGATCCGTCCTTTTTGGATATTCTTATCGATTTCCCACCGGTCAATCACCCCTCTCAGGTAGGATTTTGGGCGGGTCCAATTTCCTTGTTGGATAATTCCGCGATGCATATCGATGATCATCATGGCTCCATCAGGAGAAGTTGTGGCCCATAAGGGGCGGAAGTTGATGTCTCGAGTCCGGATAAATTCAGAGTTTGGATAGGCATTTGTCAGGACAGTTTTGCCATTTTTACGCGTCACTTGAGCCCTTCGAATCAAGCGCCCCACTGGTTCAGGAATTAAGAGGTCGCCCTGAAGATCCTCGGGAAGGCGATCGCCCCGATAGATTCCTTGTCCGGCGCATCCGGTGAAATTATTAAGACCTCCGCGCGAATTGACCCTCCTCGGTCCACCTTGCACGTCTGGTACATCGGCAATAGGGAAAACCTCTCTAAAACCCTCTGCTTCCTGCCCGCCTAAGTCGAGGGCTCCGTATGCGATTGGCTGTTGGAAGAAAAAGGCGGGTTTCTCACCTCCAGCTGCGGAGTAGTAGAGGCGACCATGATTATCGCGGCCAATTCCCCATTGTCCTCCACCACGGGAGATTTTTTGGACTTCGAGTTTGCCATCAGTAAAACGATATCGCTTGTTCTCATAAGTGAGGTAAATCCAATTATCGAGATTCCAAATCAATCCTGAGGGCTGATGTTCCATATTGCCGCCGCGGGGACCTCCTTCATAGATTTTAATGGTCTCATCGGCGACTCCGTCATCGTTAGTATCCCGGTAGGTCCATAGATCGAGCGTATTGGTTACGCCGACCATAATCCTGTCATCGAGAGGAAGAACCATTCTCGGAAGAAGGAGGTTATCAATAAAGATGGAGTGTTTGTCGTAGATTCCGTCTCCGTTAGAATCCTCATGGCGAGAGATGCGTGATCTTGGCTCTTGCTCGCCTGTGGCATCGGCATCTTGCATGTAGGTGAGCATTTCGACAACGTAGAGAGCACCATTTCCGTCCCAAGCCATGGCCACGGGCTCATTGATGTGAGGATCACTCAGGACGAGCTCTAAGCTGTAGCCATCTTGGAGTTGGATTGATTTTTGGGCTTCTTGCTTTGTTAAAAATCCTTTCTGGTAGATTTCACTTCCGGGTTCAGCAAGAGTAGAGAGGGTGGTGAGGAGGTAGATCAGGCGTTTCATGAATGGGAAGTGTTTAAGACAGGTTTCTCAGAGTTAATGGCTCTGAAATAGAAAGGACCTCTTATTTAAGAAGCTAAGACCTGAGGGTAAGAAAAAATAATCAATCGTCTAGAAGAGAAATGACGATTGATTAAAATGAGTGGCCACCATGACGTTCCGGTAAACTTCGGCGCGCGAAAGTAACACTCCTCAAGGAGTCCTAGAAAAAGGCGCACAAAAGTCTCGATGGGGGGTGCCCAAGAGCGAGAGCACTAGATAAACTCTTGATAGGTCGGGGTAATGACAAGCTCAGGGACCACAACATGTTTTGGGAGTTGAGCAATACTCACTACTAACGAGGCAATGTCTTCTGGGTGAACCATCCTTGCTTTCTTTTCGTCGGGAACTTTAACGGGCCGCTCGTCTAAAATTGGCGTGTTGATCTCTCCAGGAAAAATACTCGTGACGCGGACTCCGCTATCAGCTTCTTCGGCATTAATGGCTGAAGCGATGGCAGAAACTCCAAATTTGGAGGCTGAGTATCCCATGCCTGCCAAAGGATAGGCTCGTTTTCCGGCGATTGAAGAGATGCTAAAAATCAGGCCATCTTTGCGCTCGCGCATGGTGGGGAGTGCTTCGTGAACGAGGTTGAAGAAACCGGTACAATTAATGGCCATGATCCGATCAAAATCTTCGTGAGAGAGCTCAGAAACTTTCCTTTTAACGACATTGATCCCAGCGGAATTAACCAGAATATCGGGAACGCCGAATTTCTCAAAAAGTGAGGAAACTTGCTCTCTGTCCGAGATATCACAGGCGTGGATAAGCATCTGACCGGTGGCGGCTTGCTCTAGTTTTTTTTGATTCCGTCCACAAATCACAACTTGGCAGCCATTTTGTGCGAATGCTTGGGCGCACCCGAGGCCAACTCCACTTCCTCCTCCAGAGATGAGGACAGTTTTTCCTGTCAGTGAGTTCATTAATCAAAAATAGGGTAAAAAGTATTAAAGGCGGATTCTCCAAAAACACCCGGATCATTAAAGCGGCGATTTTGGTTGAGGCTTGAAATGGTCTGTATCTCCTCTTCGCTTAGGGCAAAATCAAAGAGATCAATATTCTCTCGCAGATGATCGACTGACTGTGTTTTAGGAATTGGAATTGTCCCTCGTTGGATGGCCCATCGAAGGGTGACTTGAGCTGTGCTACGTTGATGCCTATTTGCAATTTCTTCAATGAGAGGATCAACAAGCAAGCGGTCCTGTTCGCTAGCCATGCCCAAGGGGAGGTAGGAATCAGCTCCAAACGGAGAAAAGGCTGTGACAGCAATCTCTTCTAAGTGACAAAACCTAAGGAGGGCTTCTTGAGTCAACAAAGGATGGAGCTCAACTTGCAGGACCTCCGGTTTGATTTTTGCATATGAAAGAACATCGCGGAGCATACCCGTCGTGAGGTTACAGACTCCAATTTTGCGAACCAATCCATCCTCAACGAGTTGCTCCATCGCTTTCCAAGTGCTCGCGTAAGGCACTCTGATGGGGGTCATTGAATCGTTTTTTCCGGTCCACCCTGGGGGATACATTTGATCGAAATCAACATATTCGAGAGCAATGGGGAAATGAATGAGATAGAGATCCAGGTATTGAAGGCCGAGATCTGTGAGTGATTTTTCACAAGCGGCACGCACATGCTGCGGTTCATGATAGGTATTCCACAGCTTGCTTGTGATCCATAGATCCTCTCTCGAGCAAAGACCGCCATCTAGAGCGCTTTTGATTCCATGTCCCACGAGTTGTTCGTTGCCGTAGTCTGCGGCGCAATCGAGATGACGATATCCGAATTCAATGGCTTGGTGAACGATTTCAGGGGTTTTTTCATCTGGGATTTTCCAAGTCCCTAGACCGGGTGATGGAAAAGGAATTCCATCGGTGAAATGATGCGCAGACATAAAAGGAGAAGACGAAATCGTTGCAAAAAAAGTGCCAGAAAGTCACGGCAATTCGGGACATGCTGCGGCTGCTACGTTTCCGTCCTGACCGGGTCCACAAGCCAGAACTCCGTGACTCCTGACAGCGCAGGGATAAGTGGGAACCCGAAGAAGAGCAATGCTTTTATGAATTAGATTCTAGCGATGCCGTCGGGTTGTCTCTCTAGGAAGTTTCGTGAAAGAACACGAGTAAGCAAAATAGGGTGAAACAGATGAGAAAAATGACCCCAAGAGTTCGAAGGCCTGTTACGGAGGTCTCTTGCTTAAGAAGATCTGGTGGAATGGGCTTTTTAGAAGGCAGTAATCGGATTTTAGAGAGAAGATTGTGCGTTCGCTTGGTGCGTGTCCGCTCCCGTCTCGCTCTTACATAGTCTCGGATGTAATTATGAGGGCTAGCGGGAGTTGGTTTTTTGCCAGCTTTTGTCAGGCCATCTTTCATGGTCCTGTTTTGTGAGATTCAACGGTGAGTGCGATGAGAATCGGCGCCCCATTTTGTAATGGATGCATGTTCCACTTTGGTCGAATTCGTCAGGCCTTTGCGGCATTCCAGTGGGCATCCATTTGTTCAAGGGTTGCCTCTTCGAGGTTGATGTTTTGGGCCTGAAGTCCTGTTTCGATTGCCGCGAAGCGGTGAATGAATTTTTCGTTGGTTCCCTCGAGCGCGACTTCCGGGTCAATGCCTAATTTGCGTGCAAGGTTGATGACGATAAAGAGCAGGTCACCAATTTCGGACTGGAGCTCATGAGTTGGTGGAGTGGCTTCAGCGTGTTTGGAAAGCTCTTCTTTGACCTCATCAAATTCTTCCGCAATTTTTTCAATAATTCCGGAAGTGTCGGGCCAATCGAAGCCCACTTTACTTGCTTTTTTTTGAAGTTTTGTCGCTTTGATAAGCGCTGGCAGGCCTTTGCCGACTCCATGGAGGTAGGGTTGATTTCCATCTCCTTTTTCCGCTCGTTTGATGTCCTCCCATTGAGCGAGAACTCCGTCCGTGTGCTCAACTTGCGAGTCTCCGTAGACATGAGGGTGTCGCCTGACCAGTTTTTCACAAATCCCTTGAGCGATCTCATCAAGATCGAATCTTTTGTCTTCTTGCGCAATTTCAGCGTGGAAGACGACTTGAAGCAAAAGGTCGCCGAGTTCTTCTTTGAGGTTTTCGTCATCACCCGATTTGATGGCCGCGACAGTTTCGTAGGCTTCCTCGATTAAATTAGAGATCAGTGAGTCGTGGGTTTGTTCAGCATCCCAAGGGCAACCTCCTGGTGTTCGTAGGCGATGCATGATGGCACGGAGTCGTTCAATTTGCCGGGAAGGTTCCGTGCAGGAGATCATTTCGTCATCAGTCATTTTTTACGGGCTTTATCAAGAGTTTCGCGTTCTTTGGAGCTCAGCGATTGGATTCCGTGTTCGCTGATTTTATCGAGAATTCGATCAATTTCCTCGCTCAATTCGATGGGCGAGCTCTGTCTTTCTCGGATAATCTTTGCATTACGGATGTGGCTTTTTGCTCTCCTTGCTTGGCCTATCTGAGAGAGTTTGATGACGATTTCACGACCTTTCTGGTTTTTAACGATGAGAAGTCCGATAAAGGCTCCCCCGAGATGGCCTGCCGAACCTCCGGCATTGCTCATATCGAAAAGAACGTGAAATGTTTCAAAAGCAAAAATGAGAAGGGCGAATGTTTTCATTCTCAGCGGAATGAAGAAAAAGAGATAGATGCGGGCGTCTGGAGCGACATAGTAAAAGGCTGCTAGAATTCCGAAAATCCCTGCAGAGGCACCGACCATGCCCTGCGAAATTGGATAAGATTCTAAAACCCCAGGGGTAAAAAAGAGCACGGTGTAAAAGAGGGCTCCAGCGACACCGCAGAGAAGGTAGAAGACCAGAAAAGGGCGGCTCGACATCCACCGCTCGATATGGGGTCCAAAGAAGAAAATCCCAATACTATTAAAAAAGAGGTGGTGAAAGTCAGCGTGGAGAAACTGGAAGGTGAAAAACCTCCACAACTGTCCACCAAGAATCGCTTTGTCGATACTGTAGTATCCCCAGAGGTCTCGTAAAAATAGGGGTGGATACTCCACTAGGATGAGATCAAGAAAAAATGTGGCGATGTTCATCATCAGGAGCCACTTTGTGATCGGAGCCCCCTCGAAGGGGCCGGGCAAGCCGGGTGGACGCCCACCTGTCTGTTGATAGTCGGGTTGCATGTAGTCTCGATCTCCGTATCCCACACGCAAGATTTAGCAGCGATTAGCCCGGGTGGAAAATGAAACTTTCTCTTCGAGCCATTCCAGTTTGTATTGGGGGCAGATGACTTTGACCGATTTAGGGTGGAATGAGTTTTTTAGTGATGCTTTTCAAAGGGTTGCCAAGAACAGTTGGGTTGCTGGGCGCCTCATTCGTGAGACCAAGATTAATTTTTCGGCTCTTCTTGAAGATGGAGATGAAGTTGATTGTGTCGTTGGGGGAAAGGTGTGGCACGAGGCATCGTGTGATGCCGAGTTGCCGGCGGTTGGAGATTGGGTAGCCATTGAGTTGGGGGTAGGGGAAGGTGATGAAAATATCATTCGCGCTCGGCTTCCTCGCCAGACTTGCTTCTCTCGCAAGGCTCCTGGCAAAAGTAGTGAAGAGCAGGTGATGGCAGCCAATATTGATTTTGTCGTCGTGGTGACCGATGCAGGATCAGACTACAACCTTCGGAGAATGGAGCGCTATTTTACCATTATTGCGCGGAGTGGGGCCACTCCTGTGGTCCTTGTCAATAAGTCAGACCTCTTCGATCAAGAGGTCAATCAACAGGCCCAGAGAGAAATCCAAGCTCTTGCTCCGGAGGCAGAAGTTTATATTACCAGTGCGATCCAGAAAGAAGGTCTCGAAGTCCTCAGGCGTTATTTAAAGGCCGGGGTCACTCTCACGATGGTTGGGTCGAGCGGTGTCGGGAAGTCGACTTTAGTGAATCAACTTTTGGGGGAAGAATGGTTGTGGACCGGCGAAGTCAATGAGGTCACCGGAAAGGGACGCCATACCACGGTTGCTCGGGAGTTAGTGATCCTCGAGGGAGGTGGGATGCTGGTTGATAATCCGGGGATTCGTGAAGTTCAGATGTGGACTGATGAGCAGACTCTTCGAGAAAGCTTCGCAGATGTGGAACAGATTACCCTTCAGTGTAAATTCAGGGACTGTAAGCACCGCGGCGATCAGGGATGCGCCATCGAAGCTGCCGTTTTGGCGGGAGATCTTGATCGAAATCGCTACGACGGCTTTCTTCGCCTCGATGAAGAAATTGAAGAGCTCAATCTAAGGCGCAAAAAGAGACAAATGATCGTTGAGCGGTGGAATAAACGAAACTCGCGAGTCAAGGCGAGGAATCGGGACGACCGAATTGACTTAGCAAAAGAAGAACGCGGCGAGCTTTGAGAAGAACTCATGAAAGGTGCTGATCGATGACAGCACCATGCTAGGGCCACCATTTTGATCCTTCGATTGTCTCGCCTTAGAGCGTTTGTTGTGGCTTCTCGGCTACGATGAGCAGGCTATCGCGAAATGGAGGGAGGTTGCGAACCGGATAGACGAGAACCTTGGCGAAGTTGACTGCTTTGTTCGGGTGTTTGTACCACTCCTTGAGGGGGAAATAACCCGTTTGGTTAGATCGCCCGAGATGCGAATAAAAAGAAATCGTTTCTTGTTTGAGAATCTTCAGGTTGCTGGATCCAAAGCATTCTAGAACTTCATGAAGGCGGTATTCCTTCCAGTGGCCGTGACCTTCTTCATCGACTTCTGGTTCATCCCAGGTTTTGAGCTGGAGCATGTTTTTATTGAGAGCCCAACGATTTGGCGTGGTAAGAATGAGACGTCCTCCAGGTTTCAGGCAGGATTCGATACCGGCAAAGAGTTCTTTAAATGAAGCGGGATTAAGATGCTCAAAGACTTCAGTGAAGAGAATCGAATCAAAGTGATTTTCTGGATAGGGAAGCTGAGGGAAAGTATTCAGATTATGTTTGATGATCTTGACCCCAGCCTCGCTGACGGTGGGAATCCTCTCAGGGTTCAGGTCAATGGCATCAACTTTCCACCCTTCTCTTTGATAATAGAGAGAGAGATAACCAGGCCAGCAGCCAATATCGAGAATGCGCGGCGTTTGGTTCGTCTTTTCTGAGACTTTCTGGACTTCTTTTGCTGAGAGACGAAACCGAAGTTCGTGGTGCCGAAGATAATGATCCTCTTTGATCAGATCTTGTTTGACCTGCTCAAAAGTTCCCTCATTCATGACTCTTCAGCAAAAGGAGTTTGTCTCGTTTATCCAAAGAGCTAGGCAATGGTTAGAACCTGATCAATGATCCGCTTTGCATTCGGCAGCTGATCCGGCTCGACTGCTGGCGAGTAGATCGCGGGAGCATCAATGGTACAGACTCTCTTAATTGGAGCATCGAGGTAATCGAATGCATATTCTTGGATCAACGTTGCGATTTGCGCGGAAACACCGCAGAACGGCTTTGATTCATCAACGAGAACGGCACGGTTCGTTTTCTGAACGGACTGAATGATTGTTTCTTGGTCTAAAGGGCGAATTGAGCGGAGATCAACCACCTCCGCTTGAATGCCATGTTCAGAGCTGAGAATCTCAGCGGCTTCGAGACACCTAAGAACACTTGCGCCATGGGCAATCAACGAGATGTCGCTTCCCTCCCGTTTGATGTCAGCCTTACCTAAAGGAATGGTGAAATCTCCTTCGGAAGGGTCAGGAACAGGACCTTTATTTCCGTAAAGAGTCGTGTTTTCCATGACATAGACTGGATCATTGTCACGAATGGCAGTCTTCATTAAGCCTTTTGCATCTGCTGGGGTCGCAGGGGAGCAAACTTTGAGGCCGGGGAAAGCAGCAAAGAGTCCTTCTGGTGTGTGTGAGTGGGTCGCTCCCACATTGGTTCCGCCGTTGGCAGGCCCACGCATGACGATTGGAACGTTAATAAGGCCTCCCGACATGTATCGGCAGCAGGCAGCATTGTTGACAAGTTGGTCAAAAGCGACGGAATGAAATGACCAGAACATCAACTCCATGACGGGACGGATGCCGAGCATTGAAGCTCCGATTCCCATTCCAATAAAGCCAGCCTCGGAAATTGGGGTGTCCACCACTCGCTTGTCCCCCCATTTTTCCCAAAGCCCTCGCGTGACTTTGTAAGCACCATTGTACTGAGCCACTTCTTCTCCCATGAGCACCACATTTTCATCGCGTGCTAATTCTTCGTCGAAAGCTTCGTTCAGGGCGTCGCGGTATTCGATCTCTCTCATGTCTTGATTCCTTAAAAATGAATAAACGGGGTCAGTTAGTCGTTGAAGAAATGGCGTCCAATCTTTGAGGCTTCTGTTTGATTGTCAGTTTCCCAGTAAACATCGTCGGTGATGTCTTCGATTGTTGGGTTGGGGGATTCTTCTGCAAATTTGACAGAGGCAGCAGCTTCTTGCTTTGCTTCTTTGCCAATTTCTTTTGCGGCCTCTTCAGTAAGGATTCCCTCAGAGATTAATCGTTGGCGCCATAAGTTGATGGGGTCGTGATTCTTTTTGTAATTCTCGATTTCCTCGGGAGAACGATAAACCTTGTGGTTGGCGTCAGCAACCGAATGGCCGTAGTAGCGATAGGTGTTGATCTCGAGAATTGACGGCTTGGACTCCTTGCGGGCGCGCTCCATAGCAATTTGGACTTTGGCACGAACCTCGTAGAAATCTTCGCCGTTTACCACATCCCATTCCATGTTGTAGGCATCAGCTCGCTGAGCAAGACAGTCTTTGTAGGCGCTTGAGCGTTTTTGAGAGGTTCCCATCGAGTAACCATTATTCTCAATGATGTAGACCACCGGGATTTCAAAAAGGGCCGCGAGGTTTAGGGACTCGTGAAATGCTCCCTGATTTACCGCGCCATCCCCCAGAAAACAAAGTGCCGCTCCTTCAAGGTTTTTGTATTTCAGGCCGTAGCCCAGGCCTAGACCAAGGGGAGTTTGCCCCGCAACAATACCATGGCCACCCCAAAAGTTTTTATCTGGAGCAAAGAAATGCATCGAACCACCTTTACCCTTTGAGCAACCAGTTGCCTTGCCAAAGAGTTCAGCCATGCATTCGTTCATGCTCATGCCCACCGCAAGTGCGTGAGCATGGCAACGATAGGCAGTGATCATGTGATCATTCTCGCCCATCAGAGAAGCACAGCCCACAGCGATAGATTCTTGCCCAATGTAAAGGTGGAGAAAGCCTCCCATACGTCCTCCTTTTGCGTATTGCTGGAGCGACGCTTGCTCGAAACGGCGGATGCGCTCCATTTGGCGGTAGTGTTCTACTTTGCGCTCGCTTGTCAGGCTTTTGTTGATGGGGGAGCTCGCAAAGTCGAGAGGTGAGAGATGAGGGCTGCTAGTTGTCTCCATGTCCAAAATTGTTCGGGGACCGACATAGCGGTCCTTCTGAGATGCCGCAAGACTAATGAAGGACGAGAATTCTCGCTGACAAGCGCAGTATTGAGGTGCTGAGGGGGGCAACTCGCGATAAACGATCACTTTTTCTTCGATAAAATCGACCGATTCCAAGTTTTGAGAGCTCTGAATGCCTCTGCATCCGAAGAAAAACAGGGGTAAATCGAGATTTTAAGCCATGCTCTGAGGTTTTGAACAAAGATTGGGTGTTGGATGGCGTCATCGGTTGCGCCTCTTATTGAAATAAGGAAGCAGGGAAAATGATCTGCATTAGAAGAGTGAGAAAAAAGTTGGCAACGAGGATCGCTAAAGAGGAGAAAACCATGGCATCAGTGGTGCTTCGTCCCACTCCCACGGCCCCATTACTTGCCTTGAGTCCCTGGTGGCAAGAAATGACGACAATGAGGAGGCCAAAGACTAAACCCTTGATGGTGGCGATCGTAATGTCTGTAAGGTCGACATAGAGCAGCATGTTTTCGACCCAATAAGCACCTTCCACTTTGAAAACAAAGACGCCTACGACATACGAGGCGAGAATGCCAAGAAGTGCTGATTGAGCGATGAGAAGAGGAACAGAAATGGTCATCGCAACAATCCGGGGGGTGACCAAATAGTCAATGGGATGAACGGCCATTGACCGAAGGGCATCGATTTGTTCCGAAACTTTCATGGTTCCGATTTCTGCCGCCATTGCGGAACCCACTCTCCCTGCAAGCATGAGACCGGTAATGGTAGGTCCAAGCTCTCGGAGCATGGCGACTGAAACGAGCCCTCCTGTGGCCGTTTCTAGCCCAAAAAGCTTAAACTGGAAAAGGGTTTGAGCCGTAAGGACTGCTCCGGTGAAAGCTCCGGTCACGCAGACGACGAGCTGGGAACGAGCGCCAATTTCGGCAATTTGCTCTACAACCTGTTTTTTTCGGCGCTGTCCACGTGTCAGCGAAACCAGTATTTCGCGGATCAAAAATCCAAGTTGGCCAAGGTAGGAGACGAAGCAGAGGCTTGCTCGACCGATGGTTTGGAACACGGGCACGTTGCCAAAATACACGAGCATCTCTACGACTGAGAAGTCGTAATTTCCCTTAAACGAAAAAAGAAAAGGCAAGCAACGGATTTGGAGTCGCTTGACCATGCAGGATGTGTTCGAGAGTCAGGTTAGGGTCTTTTATCATTTTTTTTCTAAGAATTTCTGGATTGAGATGTCTTTTTTGATGGAAAGCCATCCTTACCGTGCCTCTCGACCGTTCTAGAAAGCAGTTATTGTCTCCGATGACTCCTCAATCCACGAAATCACCCGTTTCTAATGCTCCTTCGAGCATTGAAGAGGTTTTTGAGAATGAGGAGCCTACCCTAGTGCGCTATGCCTATGGTCTTTTAGGGAGGCGTGAGCTTGCTGAAGAAGTGGTTCAAGATGCGTTTCTGAAGCTTCACGGTCATTGGAGTGAGGTCGAGAATCCTCGAGCCTGGCTCTTTCGCTGTGTTCGAAACCTCTCTCTGAATTTTCTGCGAAAAAACCAGCGAGAGTTACTGGATGAGTCTCTCGAGGGTACTCAAGCCATGCGCGACCGCCCCGATGAAGAGCTCGATCGAATTGAATCCATTGGTCTGGTTCAGACCTTAATTGCTGAAATGGGTGAGCGAGATCAGATGCTCTTAAAGCTCAAATACTTTCAAGGTCTGAAATATGAGCAAATTGCTCAGCGTCTCGAGATGTCGGTGGGTCATGTCGGTTATCGACTTCATCATCTTCTTAAGGATTTGGGTGAGCGTCTAAGAAGGTCAGGGATGAGTCGTGGATAAATCGAAGAGAACGAAAGCAATGAACGAGGATCTCACAACTTACATTGAACCTGAAACGGAGGCACGCATCGTTGCTCTTGTCTTGGGAGAAGCTTCTCCCTTTGAGCGTGAGGAATTAGAAAGGCTCCTAAAGCGCCAACCTGAACTTCAGTTTTTCAAAGAGCGCATCG
>JALRJZ010000043.1 GCA_023261045.1 Akkermansiaceae bacterium | reverse complement strand
AAAGAACTCATGGTTTTAGAAGGACATGAAGCCTACCTTCATCAGATCAACTCATACGATCAACTCTCAGCATCCCAAAAACAATTCCTTCACGAGCAGCATGCTCTTTTCCGTAGTTGGTGGGATCAATGGGACGGAAAATCACTTTAACTTTCTCTGTTTTTGAAAATCCAAGTCATTGACTCCCACACGGGAGGAGAGCCCACCCGAGTGGTGGTCGGTGGAGCCCCCAAACCGCCACTCCCCGGGGCTTGCGAAGCACGAAAGTTCCTTGCTTCGAACGCAGACTGGCTCCGCTCAGCACTCATCAACGAACCGAGAGGTTTTGATGCCATCGTAGGGGCCTATCTCTGCGAGCCTGCCGATCCTTCTTGCGTTACTGGAGTTGTTTTTTTCAATAATGTCTCCTATCTCAATGGCTGCCTTCATGGAACGATCGGAGTTGTTCAAACTCTCGCCTATCTGGGGCGTCTTCAAGCAGGCAACCATCGCATCGAAACTCCAGTTGGAGTCATCACCGCAAATCTTTCTGAAAACGGAAAAATCACCGTTCATAACGTCCCCTCCTATCGTTATGCTGCGGATGTCGTGGTTCAGACAAAAAACCACGGAAACGTCATCGGCGACATTGCTTGGGGTGGAAACTGGTTTTACCTCATTTCTAATCAGGGACCGGAAATCCACTCTCACTTCATCGATGCTCTTACAGATTTTTGCTGGGATGTTCGCCAAGCGCTTGAAAAACATCAAATCACGGGAGATCGGGGCGAAGTCATCGACCATATTGAGGTTTTCGGCCCGTGTGGCAAAGGAATTGAGGGAGATGGGCAAAACTTTGTCCTCTGCCCCGGCAAAGCCTTTGACCGTTCGCCATGTGGAACAGGAACCAGCGCCAAAATCGCTTGCCTCGCCGCTTCTGGACAACTTCAAGAAGGAGAACTCTGGCGACAGGCTTCGATTATTGGCACCGTCTTTGAAGCATCGTATCAACCACTCACAGACGGAAAAATCACTCCTATTATTTCAGGATCAGCCTACATCATGGGAGAAGCAACCATGATTTTAGATCCTCTCGATCCTTTTAAACACGGAATTCACTACTAAACTTCTCACATGATGGAACTTATCGGAACTTCATTTATTGGGCACCAAAGAGGCAGCGAAAGCGGTCAGATCTTTCAAGTGACCAACCCCGCAACTGGCCAAGTCCTCACCCCCTCTTTCCATGGAGCCACCGAGCAAGAGCTCCAGAAAGCTCTCGAGCTCGCAGAAGCAGCTTTCACCCCTTATTCCCTCACTTCTCCAGAAAAAAGAGCCGAGTTTCTTAAGGCCATTGCCGACAACATCGAGTCTCTTGTCGATGAGATTCAACCGCGGATGACTGGTGAAAGCGCTCTCCCAGAACCTCGTTGTCGAATGGAAGCGGGGAGAACCTGTGGCCAACTTCGCCTGTTTGCCAATCTCTTGGAAGAAGGTTCTTGGGTAAACGCGCGCATCGAAACCGCTCTCCCTGATCGAGAGCCGGTGCCCAAGCCAGACCTTCGTTCTATGCTTCGTGCTCGAGGACCAGTCGCTGTATTTTGCGCCTCCAATTTCCCTCTCGCATTTTCGGTTGCGGGTGGAGACACCGCCAGCGCCCTAGCAGCAGGGTGCCCTGTCATTGTGCGCGCCCACTGCTCACACCCTGGCACAGCAGAAATTGTCGCTGGAGCAATTCAGCAAGCCGTGATCTCTTGTGGTCTTCCTGAGGGAACATTCTCGATGATTTTCGATCAGGGCCGTCAGCTTGCATCACAATTAGTTCAAAGTCCGACAATCCAAGCCGTTGGATTTACAGGGTCGCGTTCCGGAGGAAGAGCTCTGATGGATTTGGCAGCCGCTCGTCCCGTTCCGATCCCGGTCTTTGCAGAAATGAGCTCGATTAATCCCGTTTTTGTTCTTCCAGGAGCGATGGCTGAGCGTGGAGAAATGATCGCGACAAATCTCGTCAGTTCAGTGACCTTGGGCGCTGGTCAATTCTGCACCTGTCCGGGTCTTGTCTTTACCGGAGGGTCCGATTCATTTAACGAAGTTCTCTCTAAAGGTTTTTCAGAGCAACCGGCAGCGACAATGCTACATCAAGGAATTGCCAAAAACTATCAATCCTGTTTGCACACCTTATCTTCCCAAAATGGAGTGCAAACACTCGCTAAAACCGAAGCCTCGGGAAGTCAGGGAGGACCGGCAATTTTGAAAGCGACTCACTCTGAATTCATCGCGAATCCTCAACTTAGTGCAGAAGTGTTTGGACCCTCCTCTCTCGTAATCGAATGCGAGACTGGCGCTGACATGCTCGCTGCCGCAGCAAGTCTAGAAGGACAGCTCACCGCTTCGGTGCACGGAACGGAAGAAGAGATCGCCAACGCAACTGAACTCATCAACATCCTGGCTCAAAAAGCTGGCCGACTCATTATCAACGGCTTTCCTACCGGAGTTGAAGTCTGTCATTCCATGGTTCATGGTGGTCCTTATCCGGCCACTTCTGATGGAGCAAGCACTTCGGTTGGAACCGCTTCGATCACTCGCTTTACTCGAGCAGTGGCATGGCAAAACTTTCCGGAATCATCGCTTCCTGATGAGCTCAAATCTATCAATCCAAAGGGAATTACTCGGCTCGTAAATGGCATTTATACGAGTGCGCCGGTTTCTTAGTCAATGAGCTCAAAAAACCGAGAGGTCCTTGTAATCGGCGGTGGAGTCATTGGTCTCTGCTCTGCTTATTACCTTTCTCAAGCAGGCTATTGTGTCAGGGTTTTGGAGGGAGATTCAACCTCTCCAATGACGAGCTGTTCAGACGGGAATGCGGGAATGGTCGTTCCTTCGCATTTCATTCCTCTTGCAGCTCCCGGAGTAATCTCGCAAGGACTAAAATGGATGCTCAACCCAAAGAGTCCTTTCTTTCTCCGACCTAGGCTTGACCTCGACCTTGCTCGATGGATCTGGCTCTTCGCTCGTCATTCCAATCGCCACCATGTTGAGGACTCAAAGATTCTCCTCCGTGATCTATCACTAGAAAGTCGACGCTTACACGTAGAGCTTTCAGAATCCGAAAACTATCCTCTCGTGCAAAAAGGACTCCTCATGCTTTGCCAGTCAGAGGAAGGATTAGAAGAAGAAATCGAGGTCGCTCAACGAGCCCACGAAATCGGCCTTGAAGCAGAGGTGTGTCATCCCCAACGTTTGAAAGATTTAGACCCCCAGGCACACATCTCGGCCTTAGGTGGCATCTGGTGGCCCCAGGATTGCCACCTCTCCCCTGAAAATTTTCTTCGCGCGCTCCGGCAAGCTGTCATCAGAAATGGTGGGGAATTTATCCAGAATCAAGCGCTCGCTCTGGAATCAAATCATCGACAAATTACTGGCGTAAAAACCGACCAAGGAAGAACTGAGAAAGCCGATTCATATGTCCTCGCCGGAGGAATCCAATCGACAGGTTTAACACGTCACCTAGGCCTAAAAATGCCCATGCAAGGAGGCAAAGGATATTCCCTCACAACAGGATCGCTCACTCATCAGCCTCTTCTTTGCTCCCTTCTCAAGGAAGGTCGGGTCGCCGTAACTCCAATGGGATCTTCGCTGAGAATTGCAGGCACCATGGAAATCTGCGGTAAAAACCAATCAATCAGTAGGGCCCGAGTGCTCGGGATCATTGAATCATTTTGCAAGTTTTACCCAGAATACTCACCCGAGGAATTTTTGAACCTTTCCCCATGGGTAGGTCTCAGGCCCTGTTCGCCTGATGGACTCCCTTATTTGGGAAAACCTTCCAAACACGACAATCTCGTCATCGCCTCAGGTCATGCGATGATGGGACTTTCTCTAGCTCCGATTTCAGGGTATCTCGTGAAACAACTCATCAGTGGCGAGACGCCTTGCTTTGATCTTTCACCTCTCCATCCTAATAGATTTGGCTAAATCCTGACTCGGCGCCAAACATCGTCAAGAGAACCAACACCATTGACAATGCGGGCCCTTCCTCGATCACAGTAATATTGGATCGTTGGAAAAACTAAGCGATGGAACTCGGATAAACGACTCTCAAACTTCTCAGGAGAATCATCATCTCGAGTGTTTAAAAGCCCGCCACAATCAGGGCAAAATTCATCATCTCCTGATCGAGAAACACGATGGCAACTCTCGCACTCAAGTCGACGAATCACTCGCTTTCGAAGCTCATCATCTGGCACGTGCAGCACGATTGCCTGAGGTTGATTGCTCTCTAAGGCTCTATCAAGTGCCTCAGCTTGATGGACAGTGCGTGGAAAACCATCAAGAAGCCATCCTTCACTTTGATTGGAAACCCATTCGATCACAATCGGTACCATGATTTCGTCCGGAACATATTCGCCCCGATCAAGGAAAGGCTTGGCCTTTTCGCCAAGTGGCGATCCAACCGACAGTGCGCTCCTCAGTAGCGCACCTGTCGAGAGACACGCAATCTCTAACTCTTCGGCAAGACGTTGAGCCTGAGTTCCTTTACCCGAAGCTGGAGGACCAAGGAAAACAAGGCCCTTCTTCATTAGCCCTGCTTGATAAAGTAGGCCGAAATCGCAATCAAAAAGATAATTGCTAAGACAACCCAAAGGTAGAGGATCGAGGAGCTTGAAGCGGCAGCCCCTGTTGCTTGGCGCTGCTGGCGCCCCTTGATCTTCCCTTTGCGAAGGAAGCCATCATACTGGCGCTGGAGTAGGTGAGTCTCGATCTGGCGCATCATATCCAAGATCACTCCTACCAAAATCAGCAAGCTTGTTCCCCCGAAGAACGATGTTACCATGTTGTTTGCCCCCAATCCCAATGCGAGTCCAATAAAGTAGGGCAACATAAAAATCAAAGTGAGGAAGATCGCTCCCGCAAAAGTGAGGCGAGTCATGGTGTAATCAAGGAAGTCGGAAGTGGGCTTCCCAGGACGAACACCTGGAATATAACCACCACCACGCTTTAGATTTTCAGCGACTTCGGAAGGCTGGAACATGGTAGCAACCCAAAAGAAACTAAAGAAGAAGATCATCAGGCCCGAGATGATATAAAACCAAATATCATTAGGAGAGAGAAGGTCGTTGAGAGTGATCACCCAATCGCTTGTTGGGGCAACTTGGGAAAGGAGCTGGACGGGAAGCTGGAGAATTGCAGTTGCAAAAATGACAGGCATCACCCCGGCATAATTCACCTTGAGCGGAAGATACTGAGTCCCACCGGACATCTCACGCCGACCTGCAACACGTCGAGCATACTGGACAGCAATTCTTCGCTGAGCTTGCGTAATAGAGATAACCGCAGCAATCACGAAGAGGAAGAGAACCACCATAAGGACAATCAAGAGAGGGCTAAAGGCGCTCTGGCTATCGATCACAAAAATATTCCAGATCTGAACGATCACCCCAGGAAGAGCCGAAATGATATTGACCGAAATGATCAACGAAATGCCATTTCCGATTCCTCGCTCGGTGATCTGGTCTCCGATCCACATCAAAAAGAGAGTACCAGCGACAATAATCAGAACCGTTTGTGCAATGAATCCAGCTCCGCTACCCGCAGCAAAAGCCGGGACAAGATCCTGCCCGATCGCATCAATTGCCCGACCAATTCCCTGCAGGAGAGGGTTACGATCTGGAAACTCGAGTGATTTGGCGAGGAAGAAACCCTGAATCGCAGCAATGGCAATCGTCACAAAACGAGTCCATTGGTTGATTTTTTGCTGACCTCCGTCTTCTTTCTTAAGGCGAGCGAGCTTAGGAACCACCGCACTGAGGAGCTGCATCATGATCGAAGCAGAAATGTAAGGCATGATTCCAAGGGCAAACAAACCCATGCTGGTGAGACCACCACCAGAAAAGACGTTGAGAATCGCACCCACACCCCCACCAGCTCCATCCTCGTTGTCTTTGGCTAGATTTTTGAGGTGCTCAGCAATCACGTCCATGTTCACACCGGGAAGGGGCAAATGAACTCCAAGGCGCACAATCACGATCATGGCCATGGTGAAAAGAATACGATCCCGTAGCTCAGGAATCTTCCAAGTATTGGTAAATGCGGAAATCATGGTAATTGAGTTTACTAGATAAAATTTTTAGGGGAGTGATCCCTCTCCTGGCATGGGTGCCGAGTCGTGGATCGCATTCAAGGCAGTGATCACCTCTGGAGAGCTCTTACCTGACTTTTGGAGCCTTTCGAGAGCTTCCTGTAACGCAGCGGTCGCTTCTTGATATGCTTTATGATTAATAATGAGGTCAACCTCTTGCGCCTTAGGCTTACCCAAAGAAGCCATGTCACGTCTCAATTCTTTGAGAGTTTCTGCCACTGATGCCAAACGAACACTCGTCTGGGAAGGGTCGGCGCCCTCGGCGACCGAATTCAGAATCTCAGCGATGCTTGAGAGGGCCTCCGCTTGACTTTGCAGCACAGACAAACGAGTCGGTTTTTCCTCGCCGCAAGAAGTCATGATAAGGAAACCCAATAACGCAAAAAACGCTGTAGCCCGTGAAAACAGGCTCAACGTGTTTTTTGCGTGAAAAGTGACCTTCACTGAGTGGTGAAAAACCGGCGATTATAATTCGATCGAACCGCCGGCTTTCTCGATCTTCTCTTTTGCAGAAGTGCTCGCTTGATTTACCGAGACCTTCAGTGCTTTGGTGAGATCACCCTGTCCAAGGATCTTAATCTGATCGATCTGTCCTTTGACTAGGCCAACTTCGCGAAGACTCGCTTCGTTGACTTCAGCACCATCTTCGAAGTAATAATCGAGCTGGCAGACATTGACCGTAGCGATGGTATCACGGAACTGGTAGTTGCTGAAACCGCGCTTGGGGAGACGACGAGCAAGTGGCATCTGTCCCCCTTCAAAACCTGGACGAACGCCACCGCCGGAGCGAGCTTTCTGCCCTTTGTGGCCTTTACCAGAAGTTTTACCGAGCCCAGAGCTCTCGCCGCAACCAAGACGCTTCTTACGATGCTTGGCACCAGGATTAGGTTTAAGGTCGTGGAGATTCATTTCTTTTTAACTTAGAATATTCGTTCAAAACAAGACGGCCAGCTTAGATGGCCTTCTCTTTTTTCTTTCCGCGAAGAGCGTTAATATCATCCTGATTACGGAGCATCGAAAGGGCTTTAATCGTTGCCTTCACAACATTGGCGTGATTGTTCGAGCCAATCGACTTTGCAAGCACGTCATTAATGCCAACCGCTTCACAAACGGCACGCACTCCCCCGCCAGCAATGACACCCGTTCCCGGAGAGGCAGGCTTCAAAAGAACCTTACCACCGCCGTACTCAGCATACACTTCGTGGGGAATGGTCGATCCGTTGAGCTTGACCTTTACAAGGCTCTTCGTTGCGACGCCAGATGCTTTCTTAATACATTCAGCAACCTCATTGGCCTTACCAAAACCGACGCCAACTGAACCCTTCTCGTTGCCCGAAACGACGAGAGCAGAAAAACTAAAACGGCGACCACCTTTGACGACCTTCGAGCATCGGTTGATAAACACGACCTTTTCGGTCAGTTCATTTCCTTCGCTATCTGTTGGGGCAGCTTCGCGCTGACGTCCACCAAATCCGCCACGGTTATTACCCCCGCCACGGTTGTTACCTCCGCCACCGCCGCGGTTATTTTGAGCCTCGGCAGGCTTATTTGCTTCGTCAGCAGGCTTTTCGGCTGCTGGCTTGGAATCTTCGTTATTTGCCATTTTTATTTGGAGCAGAGATTAGAATTTAAGACCACCTTCGCGGGCGGCGTCGGCAAGGGCCTTGACTTTACCAGTATAGATGTGACCACCACGATCGAAGACAATCGCCTCGACCTTGGCTTCGGTTGCGCGCTGTGCGATGAGTTTGCCGACCGCTTCAGCAGTCGCGATGCTAGCTCCCGTTGCCTCGATTGAAGAATCAAGAGTTGAAGCGGAGCAAATTGTCTTTCCTGCAATATCATCAATCACCTGGGCATACACGTTCTTGTTTGAAAAATGCACAGCGAGGCGCGGACAATCAGCGGTTCCTGATACTTTTTTACGAATACGGCGGTGAACCTTACGACGAAGTTCCTTTCGATTAAGAGTGCTCATTTTAAATTGGAGTTCTAGTGTTTCGTCAGGGTTTACTTAACAGACTTACCGGCTTTGCGGCGGACGTATTCACCAACATAGCGGACCCCCTTACCCTTGTAGGGCTCAGGTGGATAGTAAGCACGCACTTCAGCGGCAAACTGCCCAACTTGTTGCTTATCAATTCCCTCAACTTTGATCTTGGTGTTATCGTTCACCGTGACCGTAAGACCTTCGGGGATTGGATGAATGATGGGATGTGACTTACCGAGGCTAAGATCGAGATCGCTTCCCTTGACGGCAGCACGGAGACCGACACCTTGGATTTCAAGCTCCTTCACAAAACCCTCACTGACGCCAACAACCAAGTTATTGATGAGACTACGGAAAGTTCCATGGAGAGCTCGAACGTGGCGAAGTTCATTCGCACGCTCAACGATCAATTCATTTTCTTCCTGCTTGAGAGAAAGTCCCTCAGGAAGTTCCAGAGAAAGTTTACCTTTGGGGCCTTCAACCTGAATATTTTGGCCATTCACACTTACTGTAACCTTATCGGCGACAGCAACTGGTTTGATTCCTACTCGTGACATATTTCTGGGTAATGAGTTAGGGTTTACCAAACGAAGGCGATCACTTCGCCTCCCACTTTCTCTTTGCGAGCCTGATGTCCTGTCATCACTCCCTTCGAGGTTGAAAGGATTGAAATTCCCATCCCATTAAGAACGCGAGGAATTTCCTGTGAGCCAGTGTATTTGCGGCGACCACACTTTGAGATCCGCTTAAGATCAGTCAATGCAGGGACACCATCGATGAATTTCGTCTTGACGACGATTTCTGGGAACTGACCAGAGGTATCAACTTCGTAGTTCCAGATATATCCTTCCTCCTTGAGGATTCGAGCAATCTCCACCTTCAACTTGGAATGAGGAGCTCGGAATGATTCATTACCAGCGCGAGAAGCATTTTTGAGACGAATCAAAAAGTCTGCGATGGGGTCTGTAAGAGTTGCCATAATATGAAAGTATATTGGGGTTACGCAGCAGTTTCCTCCTTAACATTATCTCGGAAGGGCATCCCAAGAGCCTTTAACATGGCTTTGGCATGAGCATCTTCCTGAGCGGACGTCACAAAAATAATATCAAAACCAATCTGACGCTTGATTTGATCGAGCTCAATTTCAGGGAAAATTGATTGATCAGAAAAGCCAACGGCATAATTACCCCTCCCATCAAAGGACTTGAATGGAAGGCCCCGAAAGTCACGAATGTTTGGACAGGTGACAGCGATAAAGCGCTCCAGGAATTCCCACATGTGATTCCCACGTAAGGTCACACGAGCTCCAACGGCTTCGCCTTCACGAACCTTGAAGTTCGCCACGGACTTTCGGGCATAAACCACAGATGGCTTTTGTCCAGTAATCTTGGACATATCTTCCACGGCGTCCTCAACAGCAGCCTTGCGCTCATTCGCGTAATGACCGACGTGAGAGTTGATGGAAATCTTTTCGAGGCGGGGAACCTCGTTGACGTTTTTGAGGCCTAACTCATCTTGGAGAGCTTTGACAAGCTTCTCCTCATAGAGGCGCTGTAGTGTTGGTTTCATTTGATAATTGGCGGGTCAGCTTGGTTAGTCTGCTTAAGCGCACGGGGTGCTCCCCTATCCGATTGATTCGAGTGGTTGGAGCGAGCGACTGGGTCCTGACATAGTCAGGGCCTACAGCCTAGACTTTTTTTACGTTTGAAATGTGAATTGGGCCATCTTGCTCTTCAATGCCGCCGTCTGGGTTAGCTTCAGAGCGTCGAATCGCTTTTTTGATGGTGCGGACACCTTCGACAATCACTTGCTGCTTGGCAGCATTGACAGAAGTCACGGTCCCTTGTTTGCCTTTATGGTTTCCAGCAATGACGACAACTTCGTCACCTGCCTTAACGTGAGTTTTAACTTTCATGGTCCAGTTGAGTATACAAGGTTCGTAGTTTAGAGAACTTCAGGAGCAAGAGAGACGATCTTCATGTAGTTTTTCTCACGAAGCTCGCGAGCAACTGGTCCAAAGATACGGGTCCCCTTCGGATTTCCGTCCTTATCGATAATGACAATCGCATTTTCGTCGAAACGAAGAACTGATCCATCAGCACGTCGGACAGGATAAGCTGTGCGAACGACTACCGCTTTCACTACCGTTCCTTTTTTGATCGATGCCGTTGGGATCGACTCACGGATGTGCGCAGTGATGACGTCGCCAACGCGAGCGGATTTTGTCCGCTTGCCAATAACACCAATCATCTTGGCCTGACGGGCGCCAGTATTATCAGCGACCTGAATTTTTGATTCCATTTGGATCATAGCGAAATAAGTATCGTTAAAATTGATTATAAGGTTGCGAGCTATAGAAGCTCGGCAGTTTAGTGACTGAGGATTTCAGCAAGTTTCCAACGCTTGAGCTTCGAAATTGGACGAGTCTCGACAATGCGAACTTTGTCTCCAACAGCTGCCTCGCTGTTCTCATCGTGAGCGTAGAACTTCTTGGTTTGTTTGATGATTTTCTTGAACTTGGGGTGAGGCACACGGTTCACGTATTCAACAACGATCGTCTTTTCCATGCCGGTGGACTTCACGATACCGACGCGAACTTTTAAGTTCTTGCTGCTTTCAGCATCAGAGGGAACGAAGTCGCCCTTTGTTACATTGCTTTCCTGATTTTCAGACATTTGGTTTGAAAGAGTGTTTGAGAGTTTCTAGCCAGAAGAATCCTTTACGAGGACTTACGCTGGTTAAGTGCGGTCATCACCTTCGCAATTTCACGACGAACGGTGCGACGACGAGCCGTATTTTCGAGTTGTCCCGTTGCCTGCTGGAGGCGGAGGGTCAGGGCTTCTTCCTTCAGATCGCGAAGGCGAACTTGTAGCTCTTCGACAGAGAGCTCCGCGATTTCTTTGAACTTAGTTTGAGGCATGATTTGATTCCTTTCGATTAAGTGGATGTTGTTGATTCCTCGTTAGGAAATCAGTGCTGGGAACGAACGACAAAACGGGTTTCAAAACCAAGCTTGTAGGAAGCCAAGCGCATGGCTTCACGAGCTTGCGACTCAGGGACACCACCAACTTCAAAGAGCATCGTTCCAGGGCGAATGACGGCGACCCAAGCATCGACTGAGCCCTTACCTTTACCCATCCGAGTTTCGGGCGGACGACGAGTAATTGACTTGTGAGGGAAAATACGAATCCAAGTTTTACCCTTACGCTTGAGGTAACGGTTGATCGCAATACGGCATGCTTCAATCTGACGATTGGTCATCCATCCACGACCGAGGGCTTGGAGTCCGAAGTCACCGAAGCTCACATCGGTACCACGCTGGGCGTTACCGCCACGGTTCCCCCGGTGAGACTTCCGGAACTTAGTTCTTTTGGGCATCAAAGGCATGATTCTATCCTCCTAAAATTTGTGTTACGTTGATTGGGCTGACTATGAAGCTGGAGCGCTGTTCTTATCAGCTGAATTATTTTGATTCTCAGAGCGGCCACCGCGATTATCTCCTCCGCGGTTATCACGACGACGGCGTGGACGATCATGTCCTTGAGGGCGCCCTCCTTTATCGGCGTCCTCATTCTTATTGATCCAACATTTGACGCCGATGATCCCGTAGACTGTTTTCGCCTCAGCGAACCCATAGTCGATGGGGACACGAAGAGTCTGAAGAGGCACTTTCCCTTCACGATACCACTCGGCACGAGCGATATCAGCGCCACCAAGACGGCCAGCACAGCGGATACGGATACCATTCGCCCCGAAATCCATTGCTGTCTGAACAGCTCGCTTCATAGCGCGACGGAAAGCAATCCGACGTTCTAACTGGATACACACCTGCTCGCAAACACACTGTGCATCAAGCTCGGGCTTGCGGATTTCAACGATGTCAATTTTGACCTGAGCTCCATTGGCAATTTTGCTCATGTCATTGGTCATTTGCTCGATCTCAGCTCCCTTACGACCGATTACTAGCCCAGGTCGGGAGGTGTGAAGAGTGACACGGACACTGTTCCAAGCACGCTCGATAACGACCTTAGAAAGAGCTGCTGACTGGAGTCTGCCTGCGACGTACTTCCGGATCTTGAGATCTTCATGAAGTTTGTCGGTGTAGTCCTTGCCGCTGGCAAACCACTTTGAACGCCAGTCCTTATTGACGGCGAGACGGAATGCGATTGGATTAACTTTTTGTCCCATGATTCTTTAAAGGTAAAATGATTCTATTTGGCTTCTTCGGCAGACTCTTCTTCGTTGGCCTCAGGTGATTGGTCAGAAGCATCCTCAATCGGAGCGGCCTCTTCAGCAACTGGTGCTTCCTTCTCTTCCTCGACAGCTGGCGCCTCCTCTTCGGCAGCGGGTTCTTCCTCCTTGGCAGCGGGCTTGGCTGCACCAAAGAGAGACTTGATGGTATCACGCTTCTTAGGCTTACCGGAACGCTTCTTCTCTTCGGGAGCTTCAAATTCGTCCGTCAAGGTAATGAAAATGTGGCTTGTTCTCTTACGAATCGCTCCAGCAGATCCACGAGCACGCGGCTTAAAGCGCTTTAGAGTGGGTCCCTCGCCAATCACCGCCTCTTTGATGATCAACTCATCTGCCGAGAGGTCATGGTTGTTCTCAGCATTGGCAATGGCGCTTTTGAGCGTCTTACCAATCAAATGAGCGGATTTCTTAGGAGTGTAAGTTAAAGCATCAAGAGCATCAGAAACAGCAAGTCCCTGAATTTCACGAGCAACGTCACGTGCTTTTTTCGGAGAAATCCGAGCGTATTTTGTGGTCGAACGAACTAACATCAGTCTGTCGGGTCAGTGTTGAGAATAATTTTTGCGAAGTCGCCGGGTTGTGCCGGCACATCAGAATCTTTTAAATTTTGCATTAGTAGCCCACTTACGTTGGGCCTTGTGGCGGCAACGATGGCGTCGCCAATTGAGCTTCCAGATCGCTCAATGCGGAAGAGCATCCCCACGGTGAAACCAGCATCCTCACCAGCATTCACCACGATCGCTCCAGTCTCAGAATCAACCGTTACAACACGAGCTTCTTGGGTCGTTCCCTGCTCGATTTTGCGCTGCGGTCGACGTCTCATACCAATCGCTGCCTCGAGCTCTCGAAGATGACTTTCTACCGAAAGACGTGCTTCAGGATCCGATGCAACGGCAGTCTGAAGATAATTTTTCAGAACTGGCAAGAGACTGGTCGCCGCGTGATCAAGCTCATTGAGCCGCTCACTGACAACCTGGTAATCTGAGACGGCTTGGAGAACTTTACGATCTCCTCCGTCAAATAGGTCTTTTCCAAATAAGGCAAGATATTCCCGGATTTCCTTGAGAGCGGCAGTTTTCGCTTCTTCTCTCTGAAGTGAAGCCGCGAGAGTTTGGCGGAGATTCTTGAGCTGCAATTGCAGCTGACGATTCTCACGCTCAAGACGCTCAACCGGTGTCTCATCAGCGCACACACATCCTGCACCAAAGAGCAACGCTCCAGCGATGAATGGAAGTGTGAATGCTTGAAGAGACATGGCTAGGAAATGGAAAGAGAATAATTACTTCTTACCGATGCCGCCGTGGGCCTTGAAGATGCGGGTTGGAGAAAACTCGCCTAATTTATGGCCGACCATGTTCTCGGTCACGAAAATCGGAACGAAAGTCTTCCCATTGTGCACCGCGAAGTTGTGTCCGACAAAATCAGGAGTGATCATCGAACGGCGACTCCAAGTCTTAATTGGCTTTTTATTGCCAGACTCCACTGCGGCGTCGATCTTGGCTAAGAGTTTTTGATCCACATAAGGACCTTTTTTGAGTGAACGTGCCATAATTTGATACAGTTACTAGGATAAGAAAAAATGGAGATTACCGGCGCTTAGCTTTGCGGCGATCTTCGATAATGAAGGCGCTTGTTGGGTTGTGCTTTTTACGCGTCTTCTGGCCTTTGGTGTGCCCCCAAGGTGACTTGAGGTGCTGACGACCACCACCAGACTTGGACTTACCCTCACCACCACCGTTGGGGTGATCGACTGGGTTCATACACATTCCACGTACGGTTGGGCGGATTCCCTGCCAACGAGTCCGTCCTGCTTTACCAGAAACCTCGTTCATGTGGTCACGATTTCCGACGGTTCCAATCGTTGCGTAGCACTCTTCGCGGAACTTACGAACTTCACCAGAGGGCATCTTGATAAACGCGTAACCGCTATCGCGCGACGCAAGAATCGCCTGCTGACCAGCAGCTCTAGCGACCTTACCTCCACAACCTGGTCTTAACTCAATGTTGTGGATCGCGGTTCCAAGAGGAACACTTCGGAGTGGCATTGCATTACCAACACTTGGCTCGACCTTCTCGCCAGCCTGCACCTTCGCTCCGTCAGTAAGTCCGGAAGGAGCAAGAATATAAGACTTTGTTCCGTCTTCATATTCTAAAAGAGCAATACGGCAGGTCCGATTCGGATCATATTCAATTCCGATCACGGTTGCGACCTCGTCGCGCTTGGTGCGCTTGAAATCAATGATTCGGTATTTCTTCTTGTGACCTCCACCGATATGACGGCAAGTGATACGGCCTTGATTGTTGCGACC
>JALRJZ010000433.1 GCA_023261045.1 Akkermansiaceae bacterium | reverse complement strand
AAGAATAACCTTAGCAACATCCGTACAGTAGGTGGATGAACGTGCGTCCTTGTAGTTCGTCGTAAAACCAACCTGGTTGTTGATGACGATATGCAATGTTCCTCCCGTCTGATACCCGTCAAGCTGTTCCATTTGAACAGTTTCGTACACCACACCTTGTGCAGCAATGGCTGCATCCCCGTGGATAAGTATCGGAAGTACTTTTTTATTGTCGTGGCTGTAGTCGTTGTTGATCTTCGCACGAGCGATGCCTTCAACGACAGGGTCAACTTCACCTGCTTTCCGTCAGAGGTCGTAGGGAATGTGGTATGACCGAGGTGGTATTTTACATCACCATCAATAGTAATATCGTCAAACGCCTTTCCTTCAAACTCAGAGAAAATCTGCTTGCGCGGCTTCCCAAAAATATTGGTCAATACATTCAAGCGACCGCGGTGCGCCATCCCAAGAACAAACTCTTCAACGCCGTGACGAGCGCCGTGGTTTATAGCTTCGTCTAAAC
>JALRJZ010000432.1 GCA_023261045.1 Akkermansiaceae bacterium | reverse complement strand
AGAATCTTAGGCTTACCCAATTTAAGGCTCGTTATATACTGAAGCGATATATTTTCAACCTCTTCAGCAAGTTCAAACGCCTTTGATAAATTTTCTTCAAATACAATCTGTCCGTGATTTGAAATTAAACAAGCTTTTCGACCCTTTAAAGCTTTCAAAATATTTTTTGACAATTCTCTTGTCCCAAATGTTGCGTATTTTGCACATTTGATATCGTGACCTCCAGCCATTGCAACCATATAATGAAAAGACGGTATTCCTCTCTTGTGAGTAGAAACTGCTGTAGCACATGTTGAGTGTGCATGAACAATTGCTTTTGCTTCTTTTTTATTTCTGTAGATATCTTGATGAAACTTCCACTCAGATGAAGGAATCCCTTTTTTTTTATCAAAATATCCATTTAGGGAAACAAAAACTATATCATTGTTCTTTAATGATGAGTATTTTTTTCCTGAAGGAGTAATTAAAAAACCATCTTTGTACCTTGATGAAATATTGCCAG
>JALRJZ010000431.1 GCA_023261045.1 Akkermansiaceae bacterium | reverse complement strand
CAAACAAGTGAGGCGATGGATGCATTTTTGTGTAGATTTTATCATGACGAAAAAAATAAGAAAGGTGGCCAGAGACAGACTTGAACTGTCGACACAAGGATTTTCAATCCTCCGCTCTACCAACTGAGCTATCCGGCCACTACATTCTTTATGGTTGACTCTTCTATTCGAAAAGCCGTATTCGTAATCTATTCAAAATATGGATAAGTGTCAAAGCAATGATGAGAAATTAATTTTGCTTGATGTTGATCATACTTTGATTGATTGGACAAATCCGTCAACAATATTGCGTTTTCGGAATGCTTGGAAACGGAAATCTGCACTAAGTCAGAAAGCACCTATGCTTCGAGGAAGAAGAGTTGACGCAGAGCAGTTACCAGGTATGTCAATCAAGCCAGTAGAACCAGACCAATGGTCAAAAGATCTCATCACGTTCCTATCCAATTCCAGCTACTATATCGGTATTTTTTCAGACTTTCCGCAGCCTGAACTACTGTCGACTTGTACA
>JALRJZ010000430.1 GCA_023261045.1 Akkermansiaceae bacterium | reverse complement strand
GTTTCAGCCATGCTATTTAATTATTTGCGAATGCATTCCTTTATTGTTAAATCTTTTAATTTTTATACCTAGTGGTTGTTTTTCACACTGTGGTTTCGGATGGTATAAATGACGATTACAAGCCATAATAGCAAGCCCAGAACTGATAGTAGCATCGTATTTAGTTCTTTTATTGATATCAAATCTTGCCCAATCATTAAGTGTTCTGTTAAAGTAGATGTTACCTGCTCCGTCTTCGTTATAACCAACATATTTCTGAATGTAAGTTTCTATAGCAGCAGCGTGTGCTTGTTTTATATCCTCAGAAGTGTTTGGTATACCTCCAATTTCTTTTTCTGTAACTGAGAGTTTATTCCAAACTTTATCTGGTCTATTCATAGAGAACCCTCTGTAACCTCTTCTCTTCAAATGATATAAGAGTCTTGGTTTGTTATTCTCTGCAAGTATTGGCATACCGTAGTAAACCAATGCCATCAGTACGTCTTCAAAGAACATCTCTGCTGTTTGT
>JALRJZ010000042.1:276-14983 GCA_023261045.1 Akkermansiaceae bacterium | reverse complement strand
CGGGGAACTTAAAAGTAAAAAAGGCCCTGTTTTTCATACCGCAATTCTTGCTGGAATCTCAGGAACTAAAAAAACTTCTGAGCTCATTCCTCTCTGTCACCCTCTTCCTCTCGATTCGGCTCAGATTGAAATCGTCCCTCATGGTGAAGAAGAGTTGTTAATTACCGCAACCGCCAAAACAAGTTCTCGCACTGGAGTGGAAATGGAAGCCCTAACGGGCGCATCAGTCGCCGCGTTGACCCTCTACGACATGTGCAAAGCGGTCAATCCAGCCATCATCATTTCTGATCTCAAACTCCTCAAAAAATCGGGTGGTAAGTCCGACTATCAGGTATGAAAGCTCTTATCCTAAGCGGAGGAAAATCATCGCGAATGGGTCAGGACAAAGCTTCTCTGGTCATTTCTGGCTCCAGCTTGCTCGATCAAATTTCAGCCTTACTCAAGCCTTTGGTCAGCGAGGTTTTTCTTTCTGTTGCCCACGATGATCAACAAGAGTATCCGATGACTCCCATCGCTGATCTTGAACCTCAGCCAGGTCCTCTTGGCGGCTTGCAAGCTGCTTTTGCAGAAGACGCCAACGCCACGTGGTTTCTAGTAGCCGTCGATCTACCCCGCCTCAAAACCGAAGATCTTCGAGCCCTGATCGACCAACATGATCCTTCGAAGGATGCGACCTGCTTTCTAAATCCCCTCGATCAACATCCTGAGCCTCTATGTGCGATCTACTCACCATCGGCAGCGGTGAAACTAGAAAGTTTCCTTAACGAGAATCAACGCTGCGCGCGGCGCTTTCTTGCCACTCTCAACCGCAGAGAATGTCGCACTTTAGATCCACAGACTTTGTTAAATCTCAACAGACCTGAGCAGCTCGTAGAGCTCGAAGCTCTCAATCAATGCGGATCAAATAAGAAAGAGGTGACCGTAGAATATTTTGCAAAACTTTCACAGGAGGCACAAACCCATTGCGAAACCCTGCAAACGACGGCAGCGACCCTCACTGGACTTTGGGAAGAAGTCAGATTGAAACACGGTTTTACTCTCGATTTTTCTCATATCAAACCAGCCATTAACAATGAGTTTGCTCAGTGGACTTCCCCTCTTGAGAGTGGGCAACTCATTGCATTTATGCCTCCTTTCGCCGGGGGCTAATCACGAGCCAATGTTTGTCATTCAGGAAAAAGAAATCGACCTTTCATCACTTCGTTGTGAGATGTTAGATCCTTGCTGTGGAGCGTTGGTGGTTTTTGAAGGACTTGTTCGTAATCATCACGAAGGTCGCAGTGTTTCAGAACTTCACTACGCTCATCATCCAGTTCTAGCGCAACGCGAGGGGCAGCGCATTATTGATGAGCTGATGAATCAATACCCGATTACAAAGGCCATTGCGGTGCACCGTGTTGGGACGCTGAAGATTGGTGAGTGCGCGGTCGTCACTTTGACTGTAGCGCCTCATCGCCAAGCAGCCTTCGAGGCAAACCGCTTTCTCATTGATTCGATCAAGGCCCGAGTTCCAATTTGGAAAAAAGAAACTTATTGCTCAGGAGAAGTGGAATGGACCTCACCTTGTCCAAATTGTGGACCACTTGGTCATTCACATCAAAGCTGCTCGTAATTTGATGTTCTGTCGGTGAAGCGACCGATCACGCGACAACATGCCCCGACCATCGGCTCTATCCGAGCAACCTTAAAAGAAAAAGGAATCCTTTATTGCTGTTTTTCTAACATTTATCTTGCCGAAGAAATCTTCCGCTGCTTTTTTAGCATCATGAAAATAAAGCTGCTTCCTCTTATCTGCCTCGGCCTGATCCCCGCTTGCAGTTCTTACTCCGCCTCTGAGCCCTCATTTGCGCCCGCCCCCATGATCGCGCGCACCTCCCCAGCAGCTTCCGAGAGAAAAATCCAAACAACGGCCACGATGAGTCTCAAAGCCGGCGATGTGGAAGAAGCCGCCAAGCAAGCAAAGGCCATCATTAGTGAACACAAAGGAATCCTCTCAACTTCATCGATCACCGATCAAAACTTTCGCTCAAATATCAAGGTTCCAGCAGATCGCTTAGAGCCTCTCATGGGCAGTCTCGCCAAATTGGGTAAGGTCACTCGCAAAGAAGTGCAAACAACTGACATTACGGACAATTACTTCGACTTGGAAGCTGCTCTCATGAATAAGCGCGCGTTACGAGATCGTCTTCGATTACTTCTGGAGCAGACCAAAGAAGTCGAAGGGCTCCTCAAAGTCGAAGAACAACTCGCGCGAGTCCAAACGGAACTGGACCAAATGGAATCACGAATCAAGCGAATGCGCGCTCAAGTTGCCCATTCTACTCTGAACTTTTCTATCGAGCGCCAAAAGATCATCAACCCATTTGGAGTCCTCTCCAAAGGGACCAAATGGGCCTTCGGAAAAGTGAGTTTTTTTTAATTCCTTAAAGAAGAACCTCCCAACCTTTGCGGTAAGTTTTCGTCAAAAGCGCATTGGCTGTATCGTCATTTTTAATTCTGAGATTCTTAGCATCCCATTCGAGGGTTTTGCCCGCGCGATGGGCTACATTACCCAAGAGGTTATGTTCAATCAGACTTCCAGAATAGTCGAAATTACAGAGAGACTTCCCTCCATTTTTACAGGCATCAATCCATTCCTGGTAATGGCCTAAAGACGGCTCAATGGCTTCGCCATCAAATTGGTAATCTTTAAAATCCGCCGAAGGACTCAAAACATTTTTCCCATAATCGGAAACGATGACACCCTTGGTTCCTACAAAGGCGACTCCAATCCCCCACTGATTTATCTCTGTATCTGTTCCAACGAGGGGCTGAATCGCGGCGCTTCGACGACGCATTCCCTCCGGTCCATGATACCATTTTACTTTGAGATTCTCTGGGTGCTCCCAAGTCACTTCTTGCCACGGAGGTGCAGCGACCTCATCAGGACTTGGCCCCTCTGAAGTCACCCGGATGGGGCGATGTAAATCGAGCGCCCACCATGCGAGGTCAATGAGATGGCTGCCCATATCTCCCAAAACTCCATTGCCAAAGTCCCAGCGACGATTCCAATTTAAGTTCCCACCCTTCCAATATCCTTGGTGATGTTCACGCTCTGGTGCGGGCCCAAGCCAGACATCCCAATCCATGTAGTCGGGTATCGGCTCTCCAGGCAAAACTGCTTGATCAATGTTGCTAATGGAACGACTGCACCACACATGAGCTTCTTTAATCTCACCTATGGCAGCAGCTTTTACCATTTCAACGACACGTCGGTAATTCGCTGTGGCGTGAATTTGGGTGCCCATTTGAGTGGCAATCCGATTTTGATTTTTAAGATAGAGTTCCTGCATCCATCGAGCTTCTTGGACCGTATGTGCGAGTGGCTTTTCACAATACACGTGCTTTCCAGCTTTCATGGCCGCGAGAGCCGCGGGTGCATGATGATGGTCGGCAGTGCTAATCACAACAGCATCAATTTCGGGATGCGAAACGACCTCTCGCCAGTCTGTCGTGATTTTTGCCCCCTGATAACGCGCCTGAACAGCCGCGAGGGTTTTGCGATTCACGTCGCAGAGGGTATGGATATTTTCCCCCCTGACTCCGTTTAAATTCGCGCCACCACGCCCACCAGAACCAATGATCCCCATCTGTAGTTTTGAATGGGGCGATTGCGCTTTTAAGCGACCAGTCGGGGCCGCCACGGCTGCCAATCCAAACCCCACAAACTTTCGACGAGTATATCCTTGGTTCTCAAGATTCATGATTAAGGTCGTTTTTGTAATAGATTGCGCTAAGAAAGCGATCTCGTTTTCGTATTTTCAAGATGATGATTCCCAAAACCACTTCCCATTTCTTTACATTAGTGACGACTTCTTTCGCCTTAATCACCCTTTCCAACTTAGGTTTTAGTGATGAAACGAAGGCCCCAAAAAACGACGCCAAGAAGGCCTTTATCGACGGTACCGGTCAAGGTTGGCGAGATCTTACCGGCGAGGACTTCGTCAACGTCAACTGCCATGAAGATACCTGGACTTGGAAAGGCAATACCGTGGCTTGCACTGGCAATCCCGTTGGGGTCATCCGAACGAAAAAGACCATCAAAAACTTCGAAATGGTCTGCGAATGGCGTCACAATAAACACGCTGGAAATTCCGGAGTTTTCGCGTGGGCCAGCCCAACTTCGATCGAACAGCTTGTCGCAGGAAAGGGGCGCCTTCCTGATGGGATCGAAGTTCAAGTTCTTGATCTCGGATACGAAACAAACTGGGAAAAAAGTAAGGGTAAGCCTTCGGACTGGTTTACTTCCCATGGTGACGTTTTTCCAACAGGCCCCGCAAAGATGAAGCCATTTGCTCCTGTGGCACCCAATGGGAGTCGCAGCTTTCCGACCAAAAGACTTACCAAAGGTGTGGGTGAATGGAACCACTACTATATCCGCGCGATCAACGGAGAAATCCGACTCTGGGTGAATGGCGAAGAAGTCTCAGGCGGCACAAACTGTTCTCCCGCAGACGGTTATCTCTGCCTTGAGTCCGAGGGCTCTCCGATAGATTTTCGTAACTTAAGAATTCGCGAGCTTCCTTAAGGATCCACTTACGCTCTTTTTTCTCAAGCCCATCTTACACCCGTGGACCTCAAGCAACTTCGATACTTTAAAGCCGTCATTTCCACGGGGTCCATGAGTGGAGCTGCGCGCCAATGCGGCGTGAGTCAGCCCGCGATTAGCCAATCAATTCGTGAATTAGAAACCCAGCTTGATGAGCAACTCGTCACCCGAGGGCGCCGAGGTGCGGTCACAACGGATGCCGGGCGACTCTTATTACAACATGCTGAGAGGCTTCTCGCCGAAGAAGATCATCTTCTTGAGCAATTTGCAGCAAGGGGTGAATACCGAACAGGTTCGATCTCATTTGGGATTATTCCCACTCTAGCACCCTATCTTCTTCCTCTTCTTCTCAAAGAGTTTCGCAACCAATATCCAGCCATCACCATTGATGTCAGAGAAACAAAAACACCAGATCTCGTGCGTCTCATTGCAGAAGGCGCAATGGAATTTGCAATCTTAAGTGATGTGACTTCAGAAGATCAAAAACGCTTTTCACTCAAAACAAAACTAATGTTTAGCGAGCCACTGGTGCTTGCTGCTCCCCGTCAACATCCTCTTGCTCTTAGTGAAGAAGATCCCAACCCTAGTGACCTCAATACGGATGAACTGATCCATCTTTCTGATGGTCACTGCCTCGGAGAGCAGACCTTAGAACTTTGCCGTCTTTCCAAAAATCAACCTCGCCTGCAATGTGATCAGCTCGAGACCGCACTTGCCATGGTTGGCGCAAACCTTGGTTACGCTGTTGTGCCAAAGCTGGCAATTAGAGGGCGAGAGAGACCTGATGTCCACGTCAGATCTTTTGGACAGCCCTCACCGAGTAGAAAAGTCTTTCTTCTCAAAAAGAAAAACACGAAGCTTTCAAAACCGGCTGAAAAGCTTGTTCGCATTCTCGGCACTGATCTCATTTCTTAAGCCGAAGACCTTTTGCTTGTCTTGTGCGTGGGGAAGTTAAAATCCCAAGCTTCACGTGAGGCCGAGGGCTTTTTCGATTCGCTTTGCGCTGAGTTTACCAAAATGTGGAACTCCTGGAGCAAAAAGTTGAAGACGCCACTCCTCGAGTAACCAACCAACTTCCCATAAGCGGACCGCCTCAGGCCTCTGATGCCATTGCACCAACCACTCATCCCAAAGAGGAATAAACTGGTCTTGCTTCTCTTCATCGCGAATCAAAGGCTGTGTTTCCAGACGCCGAATGCGCTCCTCCATTCCATAGAAAAAACGTTGATAGCGCTTCATCCGTTCAAAACCAGCCTTCCATCCAAAGCCAGGTCGCAGCAACCAATCGCGTTGCTCCTCGAGTTGACGAACAACTTCTCCAAGGTGGCGGTCTTCTCGGTTTTTTTCCATCCACTCCCGTACTCGTCCATCTGCACCAGCCAGGGCCTCGACAGCCTCCACAACCTCTTGCGCTTTTGCATACCACTCTCCCTTTCCCAACTGGGAAGCTTCTTCGAAGGTCTCTTGACTGCGGGCCATGACCTTCATTGCTCCCTGAGCAGAAACTCGGATAAAATCCTCAAGACTCTCCTCGGGCAATAAAGGCAAAAGAAAACGCCCAGCCATCTTCATGGGAAAATTCTTCCGGAGGTAATGCCCATGTTCTGCATGCTCGAGCAAAAACAACCTCACTACTCCAGCACGATGGCTTTCTTCTGCTTCTTCAAAATCTAAAAACGCTCGCATCCCAACACTCTGTTGCTCATCAACAAGTGCAGGATAAACCCCTGGCTCGGCTTGCTCGGGAAGTTCTCCAAAACTCCAAATCTCTCCCCCAGTCATCTCCCACTCTTCGTTGGCCGCTGCTTCTCGACGAGACCTCAGCAAACCTGCTAAGGACTCCTTGATCTCGCGAACATTGACTCCAAATGCCAAGACCTGACCCTTCTCGTCTCTTACTCTAATCTTTGGACGTAGGCACTCAGGCAAACGACTTTCGTCCATACCCTCAATGCTTTGACTTCCTATCTTCTCACGCAAAAACTCGAGGATTGCCTCTTCAAGATGGACTTGAGGCTCCCAATTTTCCCATTCAGAGAGAAATCCCGAAACCTTCTCGGCAATCGGCTGACACTCTCGGCGCCAATCCTTAGGAAGAGTACGAATGAATAACTCAACTTTCTCTTCTAGGATTCCAGAGACTCCCCACTCTGCGAGATAATCTGGAAACTTGGGAAGATCATCAATGGCCACCTCAAAGGTCAGGCCATCATCTTCAGCTTCTGGATCACTGATATAACTCACTGACCATTTGCGACCCCCATGTTCGACCTCATCAGGAAACAAACGTAAACGGTCTTGGATCTCTTCTTCCCAGATAAGATCAGAAAACTTCACCATCAGCTTCTGAACCTGCTCAGGCTTTTCGGTGAATTGATAAAACGCTTTTGCCGTATGAATCGTTGCTGGCAGTCTCTCAAAAAAGAAATCATAGGCTGCTGTTTCATTCCAAAGATACCCGACTCTTCTGAGTTTTCGCTCTGCTTTGAAGATCTCCTGTTTCACCCATTGCAAGTTTTGCAAAATGAGGTGATTGCCTCGCATCTTACCTTCGACGAGGGCCTCTTGAACAAAAACTTCGAATGCGACTTTCGGACTCACTCGCCCAAAGAAAACGCGACGCCCCTCGACAACGGTAAGCCCCCCAAGAACGACATCCTCACGACCATAGACAGCTCCTTGCTGTTCGTTCCAGTAGGGGGAATAATACTTGCTGCGACATAAGTGCCCAACGACTTCTTCAACCCATCGAGGGTCAATTTCTGCGATCTTACGCGCCCAAAGCCTTGAAGTTTCAACTAACTCAAACCCTAAAACCCACAAGGAGCGCTTACTTTTAAAGAGGCCAGACCCAGGAAAGACCGCAAACTGGCGATTTGAGACACCATGATAAACTCGTTTCTCTTGATCCCACACCCCTATTTGGCGAGGGATTCCGGTGAGAATCGACTTATGCACTTCGGCGTAGACATCGGCCGCAGTTTCCATGGGCTTAGATTCGACCGCTGACTTTTGAAAGCAACGATGAAGCTCAGACCAAACACCGAGCCATTCTCTCACGCGTCGATAACTTAAAAAATGCTTTTCACACCAACGGCGTAATTGATTGGAGCGTAACTTTCCACTCTCCCCCCGGAATTCCTGCACTCCATTCCATAAGTTTAGAAAAACTCCAAAGTCTGATTTTTGATCGAGAAACTTTTTTTGAACTTCATCTGCCTTTTCTTCCTTGCCCTGCGGTCGCTCGCGAACATCCAATGCAGACAAACCGGAGACGATGATGAGTGTCTCCGGAAAAACGCCTCGTTTTTCGCTCTCAATGAGCATTCTACCAAGGCGGGGATCGAGAGGGAGCTTTGCGAGAGTCCAACCAATCTCGGTAAGTACGGCATGCTTCTTTTTACTGACTGCACCAACCTCTTCCAGGGTTGCCCACCCCTCGTTCACGGCTCTTGAACTTGGTGGGTCGATCAATGGGAACCTGCTAAGATCTCCCAGTTTTAATGATAACATCCGCAAGATCACCCCTGAAAGAGCACTGCGCCTAATCTCCGGATCAGTGAACTCTGGAGCCCTCTCGAGCTCCTCTTGATCATAAAGTTTCACACAAAGCCCCTGGCGAACCCTTCCACACCGACCACGGCGCTGACGTGCACTCGCTTGCGAGATCATCTCAATCTGTAAACTTTGTACCTGCCGCTGAGGACTAAATCGGCTCACTCTCGCCAGACCACTATCAATGACACTGACAATTCCAGGAATCGTCAGTGAGGTTTCCGCGACATTAGTAGCAAGAAATATTCGCCGGCTTCCACTGGGACAAAAAATCCTCTCTTGATCTGAAAGTGAGAGCCTCGCAAAGACTGGAACAACCTCCGTATTTGAAAACTTTGCCCCTTCGATTAGATCCGCACATTCTCGGATTTCACGTTCACCGGGTAAAAAGACAAGAATGTCACCTTCCGCATCGAGTTCAGTGACAAAGTCAATGCCTCGCAACACGTGGTCACGGAGACTCTCATATTCTAAGGCGGGTAAAAAGACATCTTCCACGGGGAAGGTCCGTCCTTCCACTTCGATAATGGGGCATTGATTAAAGAATTCCGAAAAACGCCCAGCATCGAGAGTTGCCGAGGAAATCACAACCCGTAAATCGAGACGCTTTCGGATCAACTCCTTGAGGTAGCCGAGAATAAAATCGATGTTCAAAGACCGTTCATGAGCCTCGTCGATAATAATCGTGTCGTATTGCTTGAGGAGTCGATCCCCCTGAGTTTCGGCGAGGAGAATCCCGTCGGTCATGAATTTGACCTGAGTCTGCGCTGAACAAGCCTCGGTAAAACGCACCTGCCAGCCCACTTCCTGACCAGTCTCGACTCCAAGCTCTTGAGCGACCCGGCGAGCCACTGAAGTCGCTGCTAATCGCCTTGGCTGAGTACACCCAATGCGCCCCCCTTTCTTTTCTTCCCGGGCTAATTCCAAAGCCATTTTGGGAAGCTGCGTCGTTTTACCCGATCCGGTTTCTCCTACAATCACTATCACTTGCGATTGCCGCATCGCTTCGAGGATTTCCTCCCTCCGCCGTGAGACTGGCAGGTCTGGATAGGTGATGTTCAAAGCTTGGGTTTAGCCACTTCAGCTAAGGCCTGCAAGTTTCTCGACTTCCTAGTTGATCAATCGGGCGCGATCGATCCCGATTGATAGAAAAAACATCTGATCCATTCATTTTGTTCCGGCTATCTTTCTTATGAGTCTTTGATAGATTTCGAGTCTGCTTTCAACGGGTTTGGTTCCATTCATGATCTCCCGCAAATGGCAGAAACAGCTAGAATTCTCATCGTTTTTCTAATAAAAACGATTATTCATGAAGTGACAGGTCATGAGGATTTTTTCTCTCAACGAGAATGCTCACTCTCTCCTAAAGACTCCCCTTTTTGGCTTATGAAAAATCACCTTCTTCTTGCCATCATTTGCATTGGCCTTGGTATCGCCATTGGTTGGGTTGCCAACAATCAGCAGAGTGTGACTCCAAAAAGCTCTACTCAAGCCAACCTACCAAAACCCAAACAAATCAACCCTTCCTCAGGATCCACCCCAAAGGCAACTCCGAGTCAACGAATCCCTAGCGTGAGCAGTGCGATCATCGTCAATGGCCAAGATTTTACCAAGCTCTCCCCTGAAGATCAGGAGGCTCTTGAAGAAGGTCAAAATCGTTGGGCCAAGATGTTCGAACAACGCCAAAAAGCGAAAACAGATGCCCGAATTGCCAAGCTCGTTTCGGAACTCAATCTCACCGAGCAACAAGAAGCGCAATTAAGAAGCCTTCTTCAAGAAAGAGCCTCCGGAGCTCTGGAACTCTTCTCTGGATCGAGGGACCCCTCCCGCATCGCGGAAATGGCGAAACATTTTCGAGGTCATGGAGTCGATAATCTCCTCAGTGAAATTCTGACACCCGATCAAGAGCAAGCCTTTGATCAACTCAAAGCACGAGAATTGGCAAATAAGATCGAAGCGAAAGCTCTCAAAAACCTTGCCAAGCTCAGCTTTCTTGACCTCTCACAAGAACAAAAAGATGCCGCTTATGATCTACTCTATAAAGAAGCCGAAACAAGTACCAGCATTCAGTCACCCGAAGGATCAATGGTCTCTATGTTTACCGAGGGGGCGGGTCTCGAAATTGATGTTGAGGACTTGGGAATAGGCGGAGTTTTTGCTCAAGGAGCCGTCAAAAGTGCCGAGGGTGAAAGCCCAAGCCCTGCTGACATCGCTCAGCAAGTTAGAGAAAATATGAACCAACGGATTGATCAAAAAGTTCAAGCGCTCGCACCAATTCTCAACGAGAACCAACAAGCTGCTTATCGCCAACATTTGGAGTCTAACAGCGGTGGCCTTTTCGGAAGCTTTCTCCAGATGGACGTTGAGAAGATTGAATAAGCTCATTTGCTTTTTGTTCTTCGGAGTTGGCTGAAGCCGTTTGGCAAGACAAGATCCGTCCATGCGCCTCGAAGTTCACGGCAAATTTTTCCATCTCGATGGGAAGCCGCACTTTTTGCGCACCGTCACCTATGGCCCTTTTCCACCAGATAGCCCCCACAAACCATCGTGTGATTTTCCGAGAATTCGCGAAGCTGGCTTTGACTCGATCCGAGTTTATTCCCTTCCTGGACAGGAACTCCTTGATCAAGCCGCTCAACACGATCTTTTAGTCATTCCAACACACTCCTGGGCCCAAGGATTTGACTTCATTGCCAAGCCTCTTCTCCTTCAAGAAGCTAAAACCTCACTTGAGAACTGGCTCAAAATCTATGGGAAACACCCTGCCCTAGGTGCCCTTTTAGTTGGCAACGAAATCCCATCAGACTTAGCCCGTTGGATGGGAGCGCTTCAAGTGAGCAAAGCGCTCGACGAGCTCATCTCCTCTGCAAAACAGACGGTACCAGAACTCCCGATTGGGTATGCGAATTTTCCAAGCACTGAATTCCTCGAGCCCTCACGCGCAGACTTTACGGCATTCAACATTTACTTAGAAGACCTTCACGCTCTGCGGTCTTATCTGTTTCGACTTCACCACATTGCCGGTGACCGCCCCGTCTACTTGACGGAATTTGGGATGGATACCCAACATCATCCCGAAGAAGAGCAAGCAACTCTCCTACCTCAGGGCTTGCGCCTTGCAAGAGAAGCCGGCCTTGCAGGAGCGACAATTTACGCTTGGTCTGATCATTGGTTCAATCGAGGAGAGGTCATTACCGATTGGTCCTTTGGACTCTTTCGACGCGATGGGACAGCCAAGCCTGTCGTCAATAAGCTGCGCCAACTTGCTCTTAATCTCCCCACCTCACAAACCCCGCCACGGTTCTCAGTGATTATTTGCACTCGAAATGGGGCAGCAAGAATCCGCTCCTGTCTGGCCGCCTGTCGCAAGATCATCTATCCAAACTTTGAAATCATTGTGGTGAATGATGGATCCACTGATGGCACAGCCGAGATCCTTGACAGAGAAGAAGGCATTCGAGTTTACCACCTCGAGGCTTCCGGCCTCTCGGTAGCTCGCAATTTTGGGGCACGGATGTCCACCGGAGAAATCCTTGCCTATACCGACGACGACTGTCGCCCAGACGTGCAATGGCTTTCTTGGCTTGCTGACGCGTATGCCAAAACACGCCATTGCGCCATCGGAGGGCCAAATCTATCTCCCACTCCAGATTCCTTCGCTCTCGCCCTCACCACGGCCGCACCGGGAGCACCCACTCATGTCATGCTTACCGACACCTTGGCCGAACACCTTCCTGGGTGCCACCTCTCGGTGCGTAAAACAGCTTTTGATGACATTGGTGGCTTTGACCCAATCTTTCACACCGCTGGAGATGATGTCGACTTTTGCTGGAGGCTTCGTGATGCAGGCTACACACTAGGGTTTTGCGGAGCTTCTTTTGTGTGGCACCACCGACGAGCGACCATCAAGCAATACTTAAGACAGCAAATGGGCTACGGACACGCCGAAGCCCTTCTCTTTAAAAAACATCCTCACCGCTTCGGCGAAAATGGCATTCGCTGGGAAGGCTGCGTTTACCAAGGAGGAGCTTTAGCGATGAGAGCTGGAGATTTCATCTACGCCGGCCCAACTGGAGAAGCAGATTATCAGTCTCTCTCTCAAAACTTTGTTCAGCCCATTCGCGAACTCCATCCCAAATTCTCAACAACCTTCTCACGCCTTGCGCTTCAGGTCCTTTCTTCCATGCAGCGATCTCTTAGACTTTGGAGCCGCACAAAACATGGTGGCCTTGGCAAGGGTGATCAGGATTTACCAGCCTCCGAGCTCCCTATGACCTCTCGGTGTCAGTTTACCCTCCGTAGCTCGGTTGGAAAAACAAGATACCATCTCTATCGGCAACTCCTCAAACATGGATGGAAAGCTTCCCCGCAACATGAATGGGATCTTTGTTTTCAAAACATTCACTTAAAAGCTGCTTCCGAACAAACAGGCACTGTAAACAACCACACCTTTGTTGCCTTATCATCAAGCGATATTCCCGCAGCCCTTCTTACACTTGCCTGTGAGGCTGGATTCGAGATACACGTCCTTTGACATGCGCACTTCTGACTTCCACTACGAGCTTCCACCGGAACTCATTGCCTCACGTCCCCTCGAAAACCGGGCTGGCTCAAGAATGATGCTTGTCAATCGTGCAACCGGACAGATTACTCATCACGCTTTTCATCACTTTAAAGATCTTCTCCCACCAGATCATCTGGTCGTTCTCAACGACACCAAAGTGATTCCCGCTCGCCTCTTTTCAAACGATGGAAACATTGAGCTGGTGCGCACAAACGCCTCTGATGCGCATCACTGGTGGTGTCTCGTAAGGCCCGGGAAAAAAATGAAAATAGGACGAAGTGTCCAGGTGGGAACAAGTACGGGAACTGTCGTAGATACTAATGAAAAAGGAGAACGGCTGATTTTGTGGGATCACCCACCAGACCTCGAAAAACATGGCCATCTTGCCCTTCCTCATTACATGGAAAGAGAAGCTGACCGGGCTGATCGGGACCGCTATCAGACAGTCTATGCCAAAAAGGACGGCGCCATTGCTGCCCCCACAGCGGGACTTCACTTTACACCCGAATTATTGGGAGAAATTGATCACACCTTTCTAACTCTTCATGTCGGCGTTGGAACATTTCGTCCAGTAAAAGTAGAGGACCCTAGTGAACATGAAATGCACTCGGAGCACTACTTTCTTCACCAAGAGGCTGCTCAAAAAATCAATAGCGCAAAAAAAATTGCTGCCGTTGGAACAACTGTCACCCGTGTCTTGGAACACCTTGCTCGTGATCGACAAATTGCGGCCTGCTCCGGCGCAACCGATATTTTTATTTACCCTCCCTTTCAGTTCAAAGCTGTCGATACCCTTCTCACGAACTTTCACCTGCCCTGCAGTACCTTAATGATGCTCATTTCGGCATTTGCTTCCCGTGAATTAATCCTCGAAGCTTATGCCAAAGCTGTCGAAGAAAAATACCGATTCTACTCTTATGGAGATTGTATGTTAATAATCTAAAGGTCTTCATAACATGCTGGTTTGCAGCTAGTTAGGTAGCCTTGTGACTTTACAAGTGGCAAATCTCAGTGATTTGCACTACTTTTGCACCACTAAATTGCATGGGCGGAAGTAAGAAAACAATCAAAACAACATACTATACCATCCTGTTTGTTCCCTCCTCTAATCGCTGGAAACTGAGGTGGGTCTATAAAGCTCTAAAAACGATCGGTGTTGATTACGGTAGTGCTAATAAGCCCAAATCGCCTTGGGCCAATATATACGGAAAAAATAAAGATGAGCTGAAGCAAAAGGCAGATGACCTTCTAAAGGGTAGACTTAATCTCCCTACTAAGGCCCGTTTACTATCAGCGGAGCAGAGAGATTCTATCTTGGCGGCGGCGGCTAATCTTATCGAAGAAGGTATCGATCCAGTTGAGGCAATTGCAAATGGTGCTGATTGGCTAAGAGCAAAGACTCAGGACCACGAAAAGCCACTCGCTGACTACTGGGAACGCTTTAAGGATTCAAGAACCAACGAGAATGAGTGGTCGCCAAGAGTCTTGCGACAATGGGAAATTTGGTACGAGGAAAACAACGGGCATCTCCTGCAAAAAAAATTAGTCGATTTTAAATCAAAAAAAGAAACGGCAAGGCTCATATCTGAAGATGTTGATCGGTGGATGAACGACCCTGAGAGGAATCGTACGGCTAAGAACACGCTTAAAAAATATCTCTCAAAGCTAAAAAACTACCTAAATCACATCGCGTTGCAGACAGAGCATCCAGTTTTTAACCCCGCAACTCTAAAAAGCCTATTCTCGCGAGATGGCAGACTTTCAATGCTAACACTCCCTTCAGGTTTAGCGGAAGAGCAGCAAAATAAAAAACTTACTCCTGAACAAGCTAAGCACCTGATCTTAAATCTGATCATCCTATATCCAGAAGCGGCTACTTACTACATCCTTAGAATGTTTGCTGGTCAAAGAACACTTCTTCTATTCGAGCATGATTGGAGCTTCGTTAACTGGAAGGACGAGAAGTATTCCATTCCAAAATCACATACCAAAAACAAAAA
>JALRJZ010000042.1:0-266 GCA_023261045.1 Akkermansiaceae bacterium | reverse complement strand
TGGAATGGGGATTTAATGAAATTAATAACTTCGATAGGTGGATTCTTTTCGCATCAAATTTAAACAGCAGTCCGAAAAGCGGTAAAATAGTGACTCAATGCCAGCCAACTGTGACGGGTCTCTGTGCCAAAATAATGAATCAACATCCTGACATTTATAAGTTCGCAGATGGTGGAGAAATCAATGGCAGCAAACACATGAGGAATATTCTACGCAATACATTCATATCCTATTCAGTCGAACATCATGGCACGGCTGTTACGGCT
>JALRJZ010000429.1 GCA_023261045.1 Akkermansiaceae bacterium | reverse complement strand
TAAAAGCCGCCCGAGCCGTAGGATATGAAAGCGCAGGCACCGTTGAATTCCTGCTGGTCAACGAAGACGTTTATTTCATGGAAATGAATACGCGCATTCAGGTTGAACATACGATTACGGAACAGATCACCGGGATTGATATCGTTCAGGAGCAACTCCGGATTGCCGCCGGTGCGCCACTGAACTTCTCGCAGGAAACAGTCAGCTTCCGGGGCTATGCCATGCAGCTGCGGATCAACGCGGAGGACCCCAAGAACGACTTTTTGCCGAGTTTCGGTCGCATCACCCATTACTATGCACCGGGAGGGCCCGGAGTCAGGGTTGATACAGCCATTTACACGGGTTATGAGATTCCGCCATTCTACGATTCGATGTGCCTGAAGCTGATCGTATGGGCGCTGGATTGGGAGAGCCTGCTCGCCCGTGCGCAACGCGCCATCGATGACATGCGACTGCATGGCATCAGGACCACAGCCAATTACTATCAGCAGATTCTGCAACATCCTGACTTT
>JALRJZ010000428.1 GCA_023261045.1 Akkermansiaceae bacterium | reverse complement strand
GGCGTGATCGATATCTGATTTAGGGAAGAGAGCGAGGAACTAAAACCACCGTTTAGTGGTGCCCTCGGCAAGAGTTGAACTTGCACCCCATTGCTGGGACATGAACCTGAATCATGCGCGTCTACCAATTCCGCCACGCGGGCATCGTGGGAATCCCCGATAAGGGGCCGGAGTTCCTGCCTTTCTTCGGCAAATGCCCTAGCTTGAGACGGACTTTAAACAGACGCATTTTTGCAGTTTCCCGATACCAAATCGGCACACAAACCGGCACACTCCGGCAACGGGAAGATTGTCTGTTTGCTATCTCGGTCAAAGCAACAAAATTTAGTTATTATGACACTATACGCTCAATATCTAAGTATTTCATTAGCCCAGTCACAGGACAATGAACGAAGACCTAACGATGTTCCGATGGGAAGGTGAGAACCGCCTATGTGACAAGATACACGCTGTTTTGGACGAGAACATTCGCAGCGCCACAATCCACGCAACCATGCGAGACATACCCGATAGTGAG
>JALRJZ010000427.1 GCA_023261045.1 Akkermansiaceae bacterium | reverse complement strand
ATTGTTTTTTGCATTATCAATTCTATCTATTTGTTTAGGTTATTTTTTGATTAACAAGGGCTAATTTTTTTTGAGCAAATTTACTCAAACGGAAATCCTCGATCTCTCATTAATGCTTCAATATTAGCATCCCTTCCTCTAAATAGACGGTATGCCTCTGCTGGATCAATCGAATTTCTGGGTGAAAATAGGTAATCAACCAATTTCTTAGCAATATCTTTATCATAAAATCCAGCTGGAGCCTCAGCAAACGCTTCTGAGGCGTCAGATGTAAGTACATCTGCCCACATATAACCGTAATAGGCGGTTGCATATCCTTCTCCAGAGAAAACATGTCCAAAATGAGGAGTTCTATGCCTCATTGGTAATTCTGAAGGCATTTTAAGATCATCTAATGTTTCTTTTTCAAATTTATCAACATCTATATTAGATGGATCAGCTAAATGAAATTTCATATCCATAATTGCAGAAGCCAAATATTCTGTTGTTTTAAACCCTTGATTAAATGTAGAAGCTTTTT
>JALRJZ010000426.1 GCA_023261045.1 Akkermansiaceae bacterium | reverse complement strand
GGAGTTCGAATCTCTCACTCTCCGCAACGCAGTCAGATGTTTAGTTGAGGTACGGTTAAATATTTTGAAATATGAAAATTATTTCGTATATTGGTGTTATGAAAAAAGTAATTATACTGATTACACTTGTCACAGTAGGTGTTGGGTGTAATAACTCTAACAATACCATCATTGAAAGTGACTTGAATGATTCTTTACCAAGTTTTGTTCCGGACACAGATGGTGAGTGTTGTGAAGTTGAAGGTGATTATATTCAAGCGTTTGATTCACTTCCATATCCGGAAGATTCAATCGCGGTGAATTTCTAAACACCACCTGAAGACGCTGAGTCTAGCCTCGTGCCATTTTGGTACAAAAGGTTTTTAGTAGTTGTACCTTAAACAACTACAATGCCACCATAGCTCAGTTGGTAGAGCTACTGATTTGTAATCAGTAGGTCGGGGGTTCGAGTCCCTCTGGTGGCTCAAAGGTAGTAATTGAAGACAGGAATAAAACCGCCTGCTAGTGTTACCGGATATTACTAC
>JALRJZ010000425.1 GCA_023261045.1 Akkermansiaceae bacterium | reverse complement strand
TAATTCGCGCGACATGAAGCGTTCGAGCGCCACTGGGTCCTCGCGCGCTGGCATCGTCGCGACTCGCGGCGCCGGCGCGTCGTCGTCGTCGTCGTCGTCGTCGTCGTCATCGTCGTCGTGGACGTCGCCATCGTTGTCGTCGTCGTCCTCGCGCGCGCGCGATGGTGATTCAATCTCCATCGTCGCAAAGTGGCGTTTCGTGTTCTCGCGTTGACCGATGAGGCGAAATTGTGCGTGGTGAGACACGCGCGCGAATCCGACGCGAATCTGACGTCGTCGCGAGGAGGGGTGAGATGGCGTATCATTGCATGGATATTTCATTGCATTATGCGTATTCTATTCATATGAAGCGGCGCGAGGCTTGCAAAACTAATGTTCGACTAATGTTCGATGGTCAATCGGTGTACTCGCGCACGCGCGACAGGTTTCGATCTGACGGGTGTCACACCACTGCATCATGTCTCTCGCGCACTCTTCACAGTATTTGATCGAACAGTCTCCACAAAAATGCCTGTCCATTTTTCCT
>JALRJZ010000424.1 GCA_023261045.1 Akkermansiaceae bacterium | reverse complement strand
CCGATGAGGAACAGCGTGATCCCGATAGTCGCCATGAAAAGGATGATGTCGGGCTGCCCCACCAAGGGCCGCAGCACCACCCGTTCAATGGCCACCGCCAGAACAAACATAACCCCCAATGTCAGGCCCACGCTGATCCAGGCCGGGATGCCCATGGCAAAAAGGCCCACCAGCGTCAGCGCGGCGAACACCACCATGATGCCTTGGGCGAAATTGAAGATGCGGCTCGATCGGAAGATCAGCACGAACCCAAGCGCAAGCTGCGCATAGAGGATGCCCGACACAAGCCCTTCCCAGAGCACCTGCATCAGGAAGTCGGGCGCTTCGACCATGTCCACGAAGGGCGCGATGAATATGTCGTTCAGCATGTCTGCTCCCTCAATGCGGCACGCCAAGATAGGCGTCGATCACATCCTGATTGTTGCGCACCTCGTCCGGAGTGCCGTCGCCGATCTTCTTGCCGTAGTCCATGACGACCACGCGATCCGAGAGGTCCATCACGACCCCCATGTCATGTTCGATCAGGCA
>JALRJZ010000423.1 GCA_023261045.1 Akkermansiaceae bacterium | reverse complement strand
AAAGGGAAACACCATTGGCCGGTCAACAATGCCGCCCTTGGCGAATGGCACAATCCCATTTGCTGCAAACACGTTGCCGTTTGCGTTTGCCGTTGGGAACAGCGCCCCAACCAGCGGCTTGATAATTGCCTGCCGAATAGCGATCCGGGTGATATCGGCAATGATGCTGTTGGCAAGGTCGCGGAAATTCGCCTTGCCTGTTGTGACGAACGTGGTCAGCGCATCCTCCATGCCTTGGAATGCATTGATTACAGCGCCAGCAGCCTGGCCACCAAAGTCAGCCAGGCTCTTTTTATATTCGTCCATTTTGTCGCCAAATGATTCCTTAAAGGTTTTCCCTGACGACTTGGTAGCTTCTTCTAATGCCTTCTGTTTCTCAATAGCCAAGCCATCAAGGTCGATTGCCAGTTTCCGCTCGATGTTCATGTCTTGAGCGGTTGTCAATGACGATTGAGCAGCTTCTGCAAACTCAACCATCAGCAACCGCTTGCGCTCTTCAAACTCAAGTTCTAAACGCTTTAGCGGGTC
>JALRJZ010000422.1 GCA_023261045.1 Akkermansiaceae bacterium | reverse complement strand
GACACCACCGACGCCCTAGGCCAACGCTCGGTGATGCGGCTCACCCAGCTCAGCCGCGAGCCCGCCCCGGTGGGCTGGTTTGTGTTTACGCCCCCCGCCGGGGCCGACGTGGTACGCCAATGACCCCCCCGGCGCCGCCAGCCCAGCCGCTGGCGCAGCGCCTGCGCCCGCAGCACCTAAGCGAGGTGATTGGACAGTCGCATCTGCTGGGCCCCGGCAAACCCCTGCACATGGCCTTTGCCGCGGGCAAGCCACACGGCATGATCTTATGGGGCCCGCCCGGCGTAGGCAAAACCACACTCGCGCGCCTAACGGCCCACGCCTTTGACTGCCAGTGGCTGGCGCTGTCGGCGGTGCTTGGTGGCGTAAAAGACATACGCGCCGCCGTGGAGCAAGCCGAGGTGTGGCAAGCGCAGGGGCAGCGCACCATTTTGTTTGTGGACGAAATTCACCGCTTCAACAAAGCCCAGCAAGACGCGCTGCTGCCCTACACCGAAACCGGCCTTATTACCCTCATTGGCGCCACCACCGAAAACCCCTCATTCGAAGTCAACGCCGCGCT
>JALRJZ010000421.1 GCA_023261045.1 Akkermansiaceae bacterium | reverse complement strand
AAGGATGCGTTTTCCGTATAGAATCGTCATTAAAATCACTGATTAAAAGCCCATGTCTCACGAAATAACTATTCCACCGTTTGGGGAGTCGGTGACCTCAGCTCTCGTTGCTCAATGGCACTTCAAAACCGGTGATCAAGTTCGGAAGGGAGATTCCCTAGTCTCTCTTGAGAGTGATAAAGTCTCTAACGAGCTGGAAGCTGAAGTTTCGGGGGTTTTAAGCATTGAGGTTTCGGAAGGTGAGGAGGTGCCGATTGGTAGGGTCATTGGAAGGCTTGAGCAGAGTGTGCAAGCCGAGCCGCTCGATAGTGATGGGTCTTCATCCGAAGATGTTGTCGATCGCTGTGATGAAGGCGGTGAAGTCAGAGAGATTGTTGTTCCTGCGGCAGGTGAATCGATTACTTCCGCAACGGTTGCGACGTGGAATGTGGGTGATGGCGCTTTTGTGCGCCAAGGAGAGATTTTAGTTTCTTTAGAGACCGATAAGGTTTCTCAAGAAGTCGAGGCCGAAGTGAGTGGGCATGTTTCCATTCAAGTGCAAGAGGGTGAAGAAGTTAAAATCGGCTC
>JALRJZ010000420.1:281-576 GCA_023261045.1 Akkermansiaceae bacterium | reverse complement strand
AACTCTTCATGCACCTCCAGTGATTGCCTTACCACATGTTCACGAGCTCAATAGATCCACGGATGACGAGTTCATAATTATTGCAACTGATGGAATTTGGGACGTTATGAATGGATCTCAAGCAGTTACTTTTGTACGTTCACAGCTAAAAGGTAATCCAATGCTCTCCATGACAGAGGTGGCAGATGCACTTGTCCAACGGGCGTTGAGAAATCGCACTCAAGATAATATTGCATGCATTGTAGTTGACCTTAGAGTATTTTAATCGAAGTTGTCTACTACCTTCTTAACTCAA
>JALRJZ010000420.1:0-271 GCA_023261045.1 Akkermansiaceae bacterium | reverse complement strand
GGAAACCTAAACTCTAAAACTCAATGGTTCATCAATTGCCCCATTTTTCCACTTCAGTTCTAGTTTATACTTAAATCTTGATCAAGCGTCACTCAAGTCTTCAGATTCGCTCGAATCTTTGTCAATTCCGTTCATAGATTCTGCAAGTAGCCTGTCATCTCTTTCACTCACAACCCGCGCTGCCTCCTTCAAAACTAATTTCCCTTTTCTCATTTTGATACAAACCTGGAACAGAATCATGATAAAATTTGGGTTTATAAACATGTTACGT